>JACRBO010000209.1 GCA_016219235.1 Chloroflexota bacterium | reverse complement strand
TTTTTCGGCTCGCCGATGCCCAGATGAATCACGGCCTCGCCGCGCTCGCGCAATAATCGCGCCTCTTCATTCATCTTTAGCGTCGGCGATTCCGCGATCGATTTCGCCAGGATGCTGATGCTCATCGTCAATCTCCTTGAGGGGTGGGATATATCGCGTAGACAGATCGCTACGCCCGTCAGTAATCAATCGTAACAACTTTAACGACTATATAGCAATCGATTGGTGAAGTCAAATCATTTGGTTGCTTGGTAATCGGTCAGTTGGTAAACGGTAAACCAGTTATCGATTGACCGATTAACCGCCCTTGCCTGTGGTAGAATTGCCCGCATGTGTCGCACCGGTTACGTTCCATTTATTGGCAATTGGCGTAGCAATCTGCTGCGTCAGGTGCGCGGTCAAGTGCTGGAAGTGGGCGCGGGCAGTGGGCCTAACCTCGATCACTATCCGCCTGATGCGGCATCGATCATTGCCACAGAATTCAACAAAGAATCGATCGTACAGGCGCGGCCCAGGGCGAATGCCCACATCCGATTGGCCTCCGCCGACATCGAGCACCTGGCGTTTCCCGACGGCACGTTTGATGCGGCTGTGGCGACGCTGGTCTTTTGTAGTGTCGAGCGGCCCGTCGTCGGCTTTCGAGAAGTGCGGCGTGTGCTGAAGCCGGGCGGCAAGCTATACCTCATCGATCATGTTCGCAGTTATCACGCGTGGCTGGGCCGGCTGCAAGATCGACTCAATCCGCGCTGGCATGCTTGGGCTGACGGCTGCAATCTTAATCGTGATACGGAAGGTAATGTGCGCGCGGCCGGCTTTGAATTGATCAGCCTCAAGGTCAACTTCCTGGGCCTCGTCAAAACGATGGTGGCACGTAAAGCGTAACCCGTGATCGGTCAATCGGTGACCGGTCAACTGGTAACTGGTCAACCGGTTAACCAGTTACCAGTTGACCGATTGACTACTCGACTATTCGACTCCATGACTACTCGACTTACCATCATCGGCGGCGGTCTTGCCGGAACTGAAGCGGCGTGGCAGGCGGCGGAGCGCGGCATTGATGTCACGCTCTACGAAATGCGGCCTGTCCGCAACACGCCCGCGCATAACACCGATCAACTCGCCGAATTGATCTGCTCTAATTCGCTGGGCAGCAACTTGCCCGATCGCGCTTCCGGCCTGTTGAAAGCCGAATTGCGCTTGCTCAACTCGTTCGTCATGCGCGTGGCCGATGAGACCGCCGTGCCTGCGGGCGGCGCGCTCGCCGTCGATCGCGATCGATTTGCGGCGGAGATCACGACTCGAATTGTGAGTCATCCCCGCATCACGCTCGTGCGCGAAGAAGTCAAAGCTATTCCCGATGGGTCCTGCATCATCGCCAGTGGTCCGCTCACAGCCGACGATCTCGCGCGCGACATCGCACGGTTGACGGGGCAGCAGCATCTGTACTTCTATGACGCTATCGCGCCCATCGTCGAAGCGGATTCGATCGATATGACGATCGCCTTTCGCCAATCGCGCTATGATAAGTCAGCGGATGACGAGGCTGAAACCGCCGGCGATTACATCAATTGCCCGTTTACGAAAGAAGAGTACGTTACTTTTGTAGAAGCGCTGACTTCGGCGGAACGCATCGAACTGCGCGACTTTGAACGCGAGGACGCCAAATTCTTTGAGGGCTGTCTGCCGATCGAGGTACTGGCGAAACGCGGCCTGGATTCACTGGCCTACGGGCCGATGCGGCCCATCGGTCTGCGTGATCCACGCACCGGCAAACGCCCCTATGCGGTCGCTCAATTGCGCCAGGACAATCTCGCCGGGACGCTGTACAATATCGTGGGCTTCCAGACGAATTTGAAGTGGCCGGATCAGAAGCGCGTCCTGCGGCTGATGCCCGGTCTGGCGAACGCCGAGTTTTTGCGCTATGGCATGCTGCACCGTAACACCTTCATCAATTCGCCGACTCTGCTAGAGCCGACCATGCAATTTCGTTCGCGCCCCGAGTTGTTTTTCGCCGGGCAGATCACGGGTGTGGAGGGCTACATCGGCAATGCGGCGACGGGGCTGGTGGCGGGGGTGAATGCGGCGCGATTGTTGTTGAATCAACCGCCGGTGACGTTGCCCGATACGACCATGTTGGGCGCGCTATGTCACTACATCACGCACGCCGAGCCGAAAGACTTTCAACCGATGAAGGCCAATTACGGCATTTTGCCGCCGTTAGAGAATCGACCACGCGGCAAACGCGAACGGTATCAGGCTTTTACGCAACGATCCCTTGCCGATCTAAAAGACGTGCTTACGGGCGGCGTCTTCGCGTAGGCATCGCGAAGTGCGAAGCCAAATCTCGCCTTTCTTATCTTAAAGAAATAAGACGCTATGCGAAAACTGCGAATTCTTCTATCTGTCTGTGTTGTTGCGATCGCTCTGCTGTTTGTGTCCGCCTGCCTCGCGCCGAACCCGCAACTGTCGAACTTATCGTCGCCGGTTGTTACCCCCACGCCGCGCCCGTCCTTCAGCGGTGAGTCGGCGCATCAGTACGTGCAGGCGCAAATGGCCTTTGGCCCACGCCCTACCGGCACAGAGGCGCATCGCAAGACGGGCGATTACATCATCACGCAACTGAAACAACTGGGTTGGCAAGTCGAGGAACAGCCGTTTGAGTATCAGGGCGTGCAGGCGCGCAACATCATCGCGAAGCAGGGGGGTGGGCGTGGCAAGCCGATTGTCATATTAGGCGCACACTACGATACGCGCCGTCGGGCCGACAACGATCCCGATCCCGCGAATCACACGCAGCCCGTGCCCGGCGCAAACGACGGGGCCAGTGGTGTGGCGGTGCTGCTGGAGATGGCGCGCACTTTGAATGTGGACAAGACGGGCCGAGAGATCTGGCTGGCCTTTTTCGATGCGGAAGATAATGGTAGACTTGACGGCTGGGACTGGATTCAAGGCTCAACGTATATGGCGAATCATTTGACCGTCACGCCCACCGCGATGATCTTGGCCGACATGATCGGCGATGCCGATCAACAGTTGTACTGGGATCGCAACTCTGATCAGGCGCTGAATCAACAGTTGTGGCAGGTGGCTGCCACGCTGGGTTACACGGCCACGTTTATTCCGCAGCACAAGTGGACGATGATCGACGACCATCTGCCGTTTCGGCAGCGCGGCATTCCGGCTGTGGACCTCATCGATTTTGATTATCCGTACTGGCATACCGTTCAGGATACCACCGACAAAGTTGGCGCGCTGAGTCTGGAACGAATTGGCCGCACCATCACCGCCTGGTTGGAGCAGACCGCCCCATGACAACGACGCCGCTTCGCCCCGATGTTGCCCATCGCGCCTCGCTGGGCCGCTGGCTGCGCGTGCAGGCCGACGCCATTACCACGGCCTGGGTGTCGGCCATGCAAGGTCGCCGGGTCTATACCGAGCAGCCGATTGTGCCCGTCATCGGTGACAGTGTGTTTCAACAGTTGTACACCAGCCTGGCCACGGCCTTGGAGACCGGACGGTATGCGGCACTGGATGAAAGTATTTCAGCTTTGACACACACGGGCTATCAGAACGGCTATACGCTCAACGATCTGTTGGTCGTCTCAAGTTCCTTAAAGTCAGAGATCTGGCAAGCCATTATTTCCGCTTTTCCGCCTGACGAGGCGCTTAGTTATCTACGCTCGATCGACGCGCTATTCCAAACGGCGCTCACCTACCAGGCGCGCGTGTATTCCGAACTGACCCAGCGCGAAATGGTGTCAGAGTTGACACACACCCGCCAGCAGTTGGAACGGCTCGACCAAACCAAAAGCCGCTTTATCAGCATCGCCGCGCACGAGCTAAAGACGCCGCTGACTTTGATTCAAGGTTATTCCGACATGTTGACGCGCGAGTTGGGCAGCACGGTCAACGAGCAGGTCTATCAGGCCCTGCTGGGCCTGTCGGCCGGCGCGCGCCGCCTGTTGACCACCGTCAACGACATGATCGCCGTGTCCCTCATCGATGCGCAGTCGTTGCAGCTGAATTATCAACTGGTCTCATTGCCGCACGTGCTGCAAATCGTGTTGAGCGATCTGCGCGCCAACCTGGACGAGCGCGTACTCTACTTCAAGATGAAATCGCTTCCGCCGGAACTCCGATCGTTCTACGGCGACCCGCAGCGCTTGTACCAGGTGTTCGATTACGTGGTCAGCAATGCGGTCAAATACACGCCCGATGGCGGCACGATCACGATCTCAATCCATCTAATCGATGCGCCCGAAGACGCCGATCGGTTTGTAGAAATCCGCGTGGCCGACACCGGGATCGGCATCTCGGCCGATGATTTGCCCCGCATCTTCGAGAAATTCTATAGTAAGACCGATATTGCGCGCCATTCCAGCAGCCGCACCAAATTCAAGGGCGGCGGCTCCGGGCTGGGTCTGTCGGTCGTCAAGGGCATCGTCGAAGCGCACGGCGGCAAAGTCATCATCGAAAGCCCCGGCCACGATGAAGTGAAATTGCCCGGCACCACCGTGCGCATCTTCCTGCCCGTGCGTTACGATCCACCGCCGGAGATCGGCAAACAACGTCTGGGCCTGGCTGGCGAGGATGGCCGATCGATCAAGCAGTTTGGTTTGACGTAGGACACGCCTCGCGTGCCAACTTGTCCTACTCCGCATGCTATAATCGCCTGTAACCTACTTCGTCTGGAGGTTCCATGATCGCTTTGTATGATGCTGCATCAGATGCGAAAGTTGGCCGCATCACGGAGAAACAACTCGAAGCCCTCATCGGCTGGATGGAAGAAGAAAGCAGCGAAGACCGCGAATACTATCTGACCGTAGAAGATTGCGAATTGATGGAAGAGCAGGGGATTGACCCATCGTTGATCGAGGCCCTGCGCGGCGCGTTAAAAGGCCGCGAGGATATGGATTTGCGCTACGCCACTGAATAGGTTATGACTTCTCTCACGACCGCCATCACCGAAGTCGTTGTGTTTGCCGATCGGGCGCGCGTCACCCGCCGGGGATCGATCGCGCTGGAAACGGGCGTGCATTCGATCGAGATTGCCAATCTGCCGCTGGCGCTGCAACCCGACTCGGTGCGTGCGGCCGGCGGTGGCACAGCCCGCGCGGCGCTGCTGGGCGTGGAAGTGCGCCGTATGTACTTCGCGGAAACGCCTGTCGCCGAGGTTCAAGCGCTTGAACGCCAGATCGAAGACTTGACCACCCAGGACAAGGCGCTGGCCGATCAGGCGGACGCGGCGACCGTGCGCGCCGGCTTTGCGCGCGGCCTGTCCGACAAGGCCACCGAGCAGCTGGCGCGCGGGCTGGCCTTTGGGCGCGCGGAGATCGATCGGGGTGCGGTGTTGATCGATTTCGTGCAGCAGCAGTTGGCGCAGGCGCAATCGACCTTGCGTGATCTGGCCCTGCAACGTCAAACGCTGCAACGTCAACTGGCTAAGCTCAATAACGATCTGCAAGCCAAACGATCGGCCCAGCCGCGCGAACGCTACTCGGCTTTCATCGAAGTCGAAGTCACCCAGTCCGGTGAACTCGCCGTCGAGTTGACCTACATGGTTTCGCAGGCGCGCTGGACGGCGCTGTATGATCTGCGTTTTGATGAAGCGCAGGGTGCTGCGGCGAAGGATGCAGTTGTGCAAGTGAGTTATCTGGGACAGGTCACGCAATCGACGGGTGAGGATTGGCTCAATGCGACAGTGACGCTCTCGACGGCGCGCCCGGCCCTGGCGACCATCAAGCCGGAGTTGCAACCGTGGTACATCCAGGAAGTGCCGCCGCCCCCGATAATGGCAAAACAAGCCAGGGGCGGGCCAATGTTGGCCGCGGCCGTCGCACCAGCACCACGGGCTATGTTCGACGCCGGGGCTGTGCCGGAAGCCGAGCCTTACCAGGAAATGGCCGCACCTACTGCCACCGTCGAGGGTAGTGGGGCTACGGTCACGTTTAAGTTGGCACAGAGCGTGTCGGTGCCCAGCGATAATTCGCCGCATAAGGTCAACATCGCCGCGATCAGCCTGACGCCCAGGCTCGATTATCTCAGCGTACCCAAGTTGGCCGAAGCGGTGTACCGGCGGGCCACGATCACCAATCGGAGCGAGTACCTGCTGCTGCCGGGGCAGGCCAACCTCTTTGTCGACGGCGACTTTATCGGCTCACTCCCGATCGAGCGCGTCGCGCCCAATGAAGAATTTGAAATTGCGCTGGGTGTGGACGATCGCGTGGTCGTGACGCGCGAACTCAAAGCGCGCGAGGTCGATAAGAAGATTATCGGCGATCGCCGCCGTATTCGCGTGGCCTACGAGATCGAGGTGCAGAACTTGCGCGATCGCGCCATCGATCTTGACCTGCGCGATCAACTGCCCGTGAGCCGCCACGAGCAGATCAAAGTGAAACTGGAAGCGGCCGAGCCAAAGCCGATCGAGCAAACGGAACTGAACGAACTGATCTGGAAACTGTCGCTGGCGGCGAATGCGAAGCAAACGTGCCGCTTTGAATTTACAATCGAGCATCCGGCGGCGCTGCAAGTGATGGGGTTGCCGTAACGCTAATCCTGTGTGACGAGGAGCCAGCACGCCCATGTGCGGCGTTGCCTGGTCTGCCGTAACGCAAGTTGGCAACTTGCGCAACACTTTTAGAAGGCGGTTAATTATTTCCAAGAATCGTGAAGCACAATTAACTGAAGCGCCGCGTTTGCGCGCTTTCATGGTGGGCGTCGATGTGCGCGGCGAGCAGGGTTTGCTGCCGCTGGAAGACTCGCTGGACGAGCTGCGGGCGCTCGCCGATACGGCTGGTTTAGATGTTGTGGGGGAATTGACCCAGAAACTCGATCACATTGAGGCCGCCACGTTTATCGGTTCGGGCAAGGTCGCTGAACTGAAGACGTGGCAGAACGAACTCGACTTCGACGTGGTGCTGTTTGACGACGAACTTTCGCCGCGCCATCAGCGCAACCTTGAAAAAGAACTGGGCGACGACGTGCGCGTGCTCGATCGGACCGCGTTGATTCTGGACATCTTTGCGCAGCACGCTCGCACGCACGAGGGCGCGTTGCAGGTTGAACTGGCACAATATGAATATCGGCTGCCGCGGCTCACCCGCCAGTGGACGCACCTGGTGCGGCAGGCGGGCGGCGGCGCAGGTCGATCGGGCACGGCGGGCGTAGGCTTGCGCGGTCCCGGCGAGACGCAGTTGGAAGTGGACCGCCGCCAGATCCGATCGCGCATCACGTTCCTGAAGACCGAACTGGAAGGCGTGCGGCAACATCGACAGCAGCATCGCGCCCAGCGCAAACGCGCACAAGTGCCCGTCGTGTCGATTGTCGGGTACACCAATGCGGGTAAGTCGTCGCTGTTGAATGCGCTGGTCGATACCGCCGGCGCGAAGCAGACTGCGCCCGTACTGGCCGAAGACAAACTCTTTGCCACGCTCGATCCCACGACGCGGCGCGCGCGACTGCCGGGCGGCAAAGCAGCCTTGTTTACAGACACAGTGGGTTTCATCCAGAAACTGCCGACGGGATTGGTTGCAGCGTTTCGCGCCACGCTCGAAGAGATCGAAGAAGCCGATCTGCTGCTGCACGTGGTCGACATCACGCATCCCAACGCGATCGAGCAGGCCAAATCGGTCGAGCGCACGCTGGCTGAACTGGACATTACCGACATCCCGATCGTGGTGGCGCTCAACAAGATCGATCGGCTGGATGACGCCCAACGCGAGGCGGTGTTGGCCGAGCAATTCCCGCACAGCGTGCCAATCTCGGCCTTGAAGCAGCTCAATCTCGATCGGTTGCTGAAACTAATCGAGCACGAGTTGTACGAGAGTCTGATGCCGCTCACGGTGCGCTTGCCCTACCGCCGCTCGGACCTCGTTGCGATGTTTCACGACAACGGGCGCGTGGACGAAGAGACGTATGGCGAGAGCAGCATCATCGTCACGGGGCGGCTGCCCGCGCGTTACCTGGCGATGTTCCGACCCTTCGTCGTGAAGGGCGTCGCAGGAGTAAAGGCATAATGGAAAAAATCGACCGCGCGTTTTCCAAGTGGCTCGATCGCATCTCGGACTACATCGCGACACATCGCGGCCTGCCGATCTTGCTGGCGGTTGGCCTGGTGGTGCTCAACTACATCCTGCGCATGATCCCGGAGACGCAGCTGGGCTTTGTGGAATCAACCGACCTGCTATTGCATCTCGCCGTCATCGTGGGCTTGTTGGGGGTGTTGTTGGGTGACGCGTTGTGAGGCAACACTGTCTTGACGATGCAGCGCCAGCGCCCGGTCAGTACTGACCGGGCGCTGTTTTCTTGAGCGACGCAGGTGGGGGCTATGGCCGGCCCGGGGACATTTGCAGCAAGCGAATCTGGCCGCTACCTGATGTAATGTAGACGCGTACTGGCTTGTTTTCAAGCAGTGGAAGCGGTAATGGACAGTTATCGCCGTGTCCGGGGAAAGCTCGCCCCCGGGTAATGACCCCCATGTTGGGGGTGACAATGATAGCCGGGTTGATGGGTGCGCCTGGTGCGGCGGGCACGGCAGTCGGCGCTGCCGCCGCAGGCGCATTACCCAGCGGAATGGCAGTGGGCGGCGCCGCACCACCGGCATTCATGAAACTCTCCAAAGCACTCGCCGCGGCCGGATCGGTAACAGCCGGTGAGGCTGCGGCTGGTGCAGGCGGCACGGCGGTAGCGGCGATTGCCCCGGTGTAGTCACTCCGCTCACGAATGCCGGGAATAGCCGGGAAGTAATCGAGCGTATCAACATACACATCACTGACATCCGGAATCATCGCCTCGATAAAGCGTATCGTGGTATGAAACGCTACATACCCGGGCGTCACGACTCCCGAAAATAGTGTGGTACTTGTTATCGGATTGACGCCTGGGCTCAAGGATATCTGACCACGGGCCTTTTGACCATTAGTGTCGATGTGCGTGTCGACCGGCCAACCAGGGTCCATCGTGCCACAGATCGTCACAGGCGCGGTGGCGATATTGGGATATTGGATCGTAATGCCATGTTGGCTCGCGGTGCGGGCCAAGACAGAATAGGCTGCCGCGCGGGGCATGACAACGGTAATGTCGCTACCTTTAGTGGTCGTGAAATAGTTGTCGCCCGCTTGAAGCTCGCCTGAAAAGAAGATGTTGCCGGCCTCGCCGGTGGAGGCGCGCACCAGCGCACTCACGACCGTAATATGTATCTCGCCATTATCTGTGGCCAAGATCAGCGGGCCACCCACTCCGTCGACGGTAATGCCGTGACTGTCGCCGTGCGTTGTCAGATTGAGCGGGCCGGTCTGACCGCGCACTTCAATCGAGCCTAGATCGGCCACGGCGGTGACGGCGCCAACTTTGCCCGCGACATGGATGTTGCCCTTTGGGGTGCGCAACTCGAGCGCGGTTCCCTCAGGAACGCGCACGTGCGTCATGGCAGGAGGCCCATTCACGCCACCCGGCTCGTCGGCCAGGATATGGGGTAAGGGTGTCGGTGCGGAAAAATTCACTACCTCGGCGATGTCATTGAGGAAATATATATCATCCTCGACAAAGTATGCTCCGGTGAACACCTCGGACGCACTGACCGCAATCACATCAATGTCGCCATTGTGGACCTTGACCCTAACAACATCAGGCATAGGTTCAAGGGCACGCAGGGGGACTACTTCAACGGTCTTTGCTTGCGAACTGCTGCTGGTGGAGGGTGACACAGTTCCGGGTAACAACTGATCCGTACAGCCTGTGCACGCCACCGTGATCCACACACCCAACAAAATCCACAGCCGCCATGACTGCCGCATACCGGCCCCCAAAACCGCCAATTAGTTGGAATCCAGTTTGCATCAGAATACGAAATTTGTCCATTGGTAGGACTACGTATTTATAGATCAAGTCTGGGGCGAGCGGGTTGGTATCAGGTTTGAAACCGCGATAACTTGGGTTAGAACAAAAAAGACCACAAGGATTTTGGAAATCCTTGTGGTCAAAAAGTTGTGGGTCCAATCTTAACGGCTACGGCGCAGCTCAATGTTGCCGTTGCTGGCATACAGCCCGATCGTCGTCTGGCCGCCGCCGCCCACTGTGCCGCGCAGACGAGTGTCGCTGAAGTCGCTGCTACTGACGGTAAAGTCACTGTTGATCTTGCCATTGCTGGTATCCGCATCCACGTTAAAGGCGGCTTCGGCGGGCAGGGTGATGACGATGCCGGCATTGCTGGTGCGCAGTTCGTGCGTGCCGCCGGCCAGCGAACCCGTGAAACGCACCTGACCGTTGGACGTGCGCGCATCGACGGCGACGTTGTCGGCGGTCACATCGATGCCGCCGTTGCTGGTTTCCAGTTTCAGCAGGCCGCGCCCGCCATTGACGGTGATCTGGCCGTTGCTGGTCTGCAAATCGAGTTGGCCGACGGTGCCCTTCACATCGATCTTGCCGTTGGACGTTTGCGCGATCACGTCGCCCACCGGGCCGGATGAGATGATGCCGCCGTTGCTGGTGCGCAGATCGAGCACCGCGCCGTTGGGCACGGTCAACTGCGCGGACGCGCCGCTGTTGCCGATGTCCACGCGCCGATCGATGCGGCGGGCCGTGATGCGGATCGCGCCGCCGTCCTGCGTCATGGTGACTTCGACGTTCTTCAGGTCGTCCTGCGCTTCGGGCTGGCTGTTGCCGCCGCCGCGCTTGGTGACTTTGACATCCACATTGGGATTGCTGCCGGTGATGACGTCGACGCCGCCGTTGAACATCTCCACGACGATGCGCGGCGCGCCGTCGGTGCTGAAGGACTTCGAGACGACTTCTTCCGCGGTGAACAGGTTGATGTTGAAGTTCGCGCCGCACGCCGATAGAATCAGCGTGGCGATGACGAGCGTGCTAAAGACGATGAATTTGCGGGACATGATGTGGTTCTCCTTGAATTTGATGATGCAGTGACGTGGTGCGTATTGCGTGAGTAGTGTACTTTGTTCGAGGGCAGGGGGCAAGGGACTTTAGTTGGAGAGTGAAGTAGTGAGTTAGTCAGACCTGTCAGGTGGCGCAGCACGGGCCATTTTGATTGTCTTATTGTTCGCCACCTGACAGGTCTTTGTTCACCTTGTCACCGTGTCATCTTGTCAAGTATAATGCGAGCACCTTCACAAGAAGGACATCCTCGCGCTGCGAGGACAGCCTCGCAACAGGACGCGCACTTATGAGTGATTCCACTTCCGGCGGCGTCAACATCGATAGCGATAACACCTCCATCGGCGGCGATGTGGTGGGCCGCGATAAGATCATCCAGATCACCAACACCATCGTGCAACAGGCGCAGGCCGCGCGCGAACGGCAGCCGCTGCGCGTGCTGGCCGTCATCGCCGCGCCGGGGGCCGGGCAACGCGAGATCGATCCGCCGCCCGCGTCGCTGTCGGGCCGCGCGGAATGGAAAGCGCTGCGCGCTTCGACGAAGGTCGCCCCCATGCTGCTGGCGCGTTTGCGCCCGCCCACGGCGCTGGCCTTGCGCACGACGCTTGCGCCCAACAACGCGGGCGCGTTCAACATCGTCCACTTCATCTCTCACGGTTTGCCGGGCGCGTTGGCGCTGGACGACGTGCGCGGTTTGATGAAGATCGACAAGGCCGTCGAGCTGGCCGCGGTCTTGAAAGACGGCGACGTGCAATTGGCCGTGATCAACGCCTGCTATTCGGCGGCCGGCGACGCACAGTCGATCGCGCAGAGCCTGGTTGCCGCCGGGGTCCGATCGGTGGTGGCGCACCGTTGGCCGTTGATCGATCCCGCCGCCATCGTGTTTTCACGGGAACTCTATCGCGAACTGGCGGCGGGGCAATCGCTGCGCGCGGCGTTCGATCAGGCCGTCACTGAGACCACCGCTCAGTACGCCGCCGAGAAAGGCAATGCCGTACTGCTGGGCGACGCGACGCTGAGATTCCTGCGGCCGGCCAGCGAAGTGGAACCATCGCGGGTGATCGAGGGCGCGGCGTTGCCCGATAAGGCGGCCCGGTTCTTCGGGCGCGGGCGTGAGTTGATCCAATTGGCCGACATCTTCGCCAGTGATAGTCTGCGCGGCGCGGCGTTGACGGGCATCGGCGGCATCGGCAAGAGCGCGCTGGCTTTTGAAGCGGCTGATCGATTGGCGTGGCGCTTTGACGATCGCGTGGCCTATGTGGAAGCGTCCGAGGTGGGCTTCAAGGCCGCCGACGCCTTGACTGAACTGGCGCGCGGATTGGGCCTGAAAGACGCGGCCGACCCCGCCGCCGAACTGCGCGACTTCGTCAATCGCCAGCCGTGTTTGCTGCTGTTCGACAATATGGAGCGCGCCGGCAGCGAGTTATATAAGCTGGCCGATTTTGTGTCGTCGCTCAATCTGGATGCGGGCACGCAAGTGTTGTTCACGCTGCGCCCGCCGTTGAGCGATAAGTTCCACGACATCTACGAGGTGCCGCTGGTCCGGGGACTGGACGAACGCGCCGCGCTGGACTTTGTGCGCACCACCGCTTATAACTTGCATGCCGCGCCGGAGTGGCAGCAGCCCGCCGAGGCGCGCGCTTTGGTGAACCGGGTGCAGGGCCACCCGGAGTTGATGCGCCTCACCGTCTATCGCTCGCTCAAAACGCCGTTTGCCAGGGTTAAACGCGAACTGGCGGAATTGTCCGGCAAGTTGGATGAAGCGCTGCAAGACCTGATCGGCAAGCAGGTCGCCGACGCGGGACAGGTGGCCCGACAGGCGTTAGCCTGCCTGACGATCTTCCCCCAACCACGAATGATCGTAGAAGCCGCGGCGGCCGCGTGTGGCGACGACGCCGATGGACTTGAAGCGCTGACGGAGCACGGTGTCATTGCGCTGGAACGCGATGGCGCGGAACGCTACGCCCTGCACGCCACGGCGGTGGATTATGCGCGAAGCAAGATGCGGGATGCAGAGATGCAGGATGCAAGACAGCGCGCCGCGAAAGCGTACTCTGAAATTGCCGACAAGCACGCTAACGAATCCGACATCTACGCGGGCGAACACGATAACTACATGGCTGCACTGGATTGGGCGTGGGCGAGCGAAATGTGGGCCGAGGTTGCATCAATGGTGCAGGGGGCAGTGGGCTATCTGCGAATGAAAGGCTATTGGCAAGACGGCTTTAACTGGATGCGGCGTGCAATTGAAGCACGACGAAAGTTGCCTGAATCAATCGAGAATAAGAAGCAGATTGCTTATCACCTCGATAGCCTTGGCCGATTCTATGGCGATCAAGGCGACATTGATAGCGCCATGCGATGTCTTGAAGAAAGCGCGCGTGTACTCAAAGAATTAAATGATGAAAGTGGCTTTGCAACTGTAATTCATGTGACTGCCGGTATGTTAGTCACGCGCGGCGACCTCGACGGCGCGCTCGACCTGTACCGCCAGAGCCTCGAGATCAAGGAACGGCTGGGCGACGCAAAGGGCAAGGCCGCCACGCTCAGTCAAATGGCAAATCTTGAAATGAATCAAGGCAATTGGGATATGGCGCGCGAGCATATCGCCGAAGCACTCGAGATTTCAAAGAGACTGAGTGATTTGCGTGAGATTGGGATCAACACCGCCAAACTCGGACAAATCGCCGAACACGTCATGGACTTGCTGGAAGCGGCGCGGTTGTATCGGGAAAGCGCGGGCTATTTTGAGAAGTTGGGGTCGCCGGTGGCGGGGCAGGTGAAGGGGATGTTGGCGGCGGTTCTTCAGCGGATGGGGGCCGTCAACGGACGCTGAAGCGGACAAGCGGACCGCTGCGCGAGCGGACACCGATCCGCCATCAACGAGCGTGCCGGCGATTAGAGTGAATTCCAGGTTGGTTCACGATCCGTCATTGCGAGAGGCCCCTCCCTCAAGCAGGATGCGTGACGGCAGAAACTTCCCGGGTGAGTGTCATTCCGAGGAGCACACACACCATCGCCTGCCGCGCGAGAGATTCCTCACTGCGTTCGGAATGACACGGTGCGGATCAGAGTCTTTCCGCAATTTGTGATCGTGGGCAGTATATCTGAAGGCCGCAAAATAACGGATGATCAACGGATTAAGAAATTCATCGGGCGCGGATTAGTTGGACACTATCGCGGAGTCAGCACGCTGCGCGCCAGACGCGACGCTGCCTGACCCGCGCGTGGGCGCGCTCACTCCACCTTGTCATCCTGTCATCCTGTCATCCTGTCACCCTCTCCGCCCTTCATTCTCCGCCTTCTTCAAAGCCTCTTCCGGGCTGAGCCGGTAATTCTCAAACGCCTCTTTCACCGCCAGGCGCGAGAACGCCGCATAAATCTTGCGTGTCGTGCTGATGTCGGCGTGGCCCAGGATCTCCTGCACTTCTTCCAGCCG
>JACRBO010000002.1 GCA_016219235.1 Chloroflexota bacterium | reverse complement strand
TGTTGAACATCGACGAACTGATCGTGCGCATCGTCGATCTCATCCGCGAACGCTACGGCTTCTATTACGTCGCGCTGTTCCTAGTCGATGCCGAAGGCCGTCGGGCGGTGCTGCAATATGGCACCGGCGAACCCGGGCGGGTGCTCAAGGCGCGCGACCATCAACTGCCGATCGGCGGCCAATCGATCGTGGGCTGGGTCTGCGTGGCGCAGGTGGCGCGGGTGGCGCGGGATGTGTCCGCCGATGCTATGCACTGGCCCAACCCGCTGCTGCCCGAGACGCGGGCTGAACTGGCGCTGCCGCTGCAGTCGGGCGAACGATTCCTGGGCGTGCTGGATTTGCAGAGCGCGAAGCCGGCTGACTTTGACAGCGACGAAGTGACGGCCTTGCAGGCACTGGCCGATCAGGTGGCGATTGCGCTGGAGAATGCGCGCCTGTATAGCGCGCTGCACACGAACTATGAGCGCCTGCAAGGCCTGGAACAATTGCGTGATGATCTGACCTACATGATCGTGCACGATCTGCGCACGCCGTTGACGTCGTTCATCACCGGTCTGCCGATGATCGGCGAAGTGGGCGACCTGAACGATCTTCAGCGCCAATTGCTGAACCGGGTCGTGCACGGCGGCGATACGCTGCTAAGCATGATCAACAATCTGCTGGACATCGCGCGCATGGAAAGCGGCTCGCTGCAACTGCACTATGCGGACGTGACAGCGGCCGAGATCATCGCCTGGGCAGTGGAGCAGGTGACGATGCTGGCCGAGGACCGGCGGCTGCAACTGGTGCAGCTGGTTGACGCCGATGTGCCGGTGTTTCAAGCCGATGTCGATCTGTTGCGGCGCGTGCTGGTCAACCTGCTGGGCAACGCGATCAAGTTTTCGCCGATGGCGGGTGCGGTGACGATCACGGCGCAGCGGGCGGCCGAGACGGATTTCATACAATTCTCGGTGGTCGATGCCGGGCCGGGCATCCAGCCTGAACATTTCGAGCGCATCTTCGAAAAGTTCGGTCAGATCGAGACAGCGCGCATGGGCCGCAAGGGATCTACCGGGCTGGGCCTGACGTTCTGCAAATTGGCGGTGGAGGCGCACGGCGGCCGTATCTGGGTGGAAAGTGAAGCCGGACGCGGCAGTCTCTTTACCTTTGTACTGCCGTTGACGCGGTGAAGGGACTGCGACCTCAGTTTGATACGCCCTCAGCGGCGGCCAGCCTCACGCGAGGCTGGCCGCTGTTTGCTATCCGGCGCACAGGCGCGCGCAACCAGCGGTGGGCGTGTGGACAAGATGTTCAAGTTGAGTTATTCTGAGCCTGTTGAATCTACTCAGAGGGAACGATCATGTCCACTCCGACCCGCATCCTGGTAACTGGCGCGACCGGCAAAGTCGGCCAAACCTTCATTCAGCGATTGGTGACCGATCCGAAGTTTGATTCGGTGGTGGTGCGGGCGTTGTGCCATCACCGCGAACTCGAACCGCACGATCGGATGGAGATCGTGCGCGGCTCGATCGAACAGCGTGACGTTGTCGAACGCATCATGACCGATGTCACGCACGTCGTCCATCTGGCGACGTGCAAGGAGACGCCCGATCAGATCATGGACGTGGCCGTGAAGGGTCTGTTCTGGCTGCTGGAAACGTGTCGCACCAGCCCGACCTTTAAGCAGTTCGTGCTCATCGGCGGCGATGCCGGGGTCGGTCACTTCGTCTATCCTCATCCGATTCCCGTCACCGAGACGCAAAAACATTCGGCCTATCCTGGCTGCTACGCGCTCTCGAAGGTATTGGAAGAGGTCATGCTGGAGCAGTACTATATTCAGTATGACCTGAACGGCTGCTGCCTGCGCGCGCCGTGGATCATGCAGCAGGACGATTTCAAATATCAACTCTCCTTCGGCGAAGATGTTTTTGGCGGCCCGCGCTGGCGCGACCTGGTCGGCGCGGCGCAGGCTGACGACTACGCGCGAACGCAAACCATTCCCATCATGCTCGATCCCGATGGCGTGCCTGTCAAACGCAATTTCGTGCACGTCGATGATCTGGTCAGTGCGATGCTGCTGGCGCTCGATCACCCGCGCGCCCGGCAGCAAACGTTCAACATCTGCATGAACGAGCCGGTGGATTACGGCGAGATGGCCGCGTATCTGGCCGCGAGTCGCGGCTTGCCATCCGTTGGCATTCAGACGCCCTATCACTCAACATGGCTGGACAATGCGAAGGCTAAGCTGCTCTTGGGCTGGCGGCCGGCGTATGATTTGAAGAAACTGATCGATTCAGCATGGGACTACCATCGGGCAGCGGATGATCCCCGGATCGTCTGGTATCCCGGCTGACGATTCTCATCGGGCGCTTCTCACTTCAACACGAACAGGCTCACGCTAAGCCGCAAAGCGGCAAAGAAAAGAGCATAACCCTTTGCATCTTTGCGGCTTGCCCATATCCTCAGCCCGCCGGGCTGAGGTAGGCCGTTGACGTGCGTGAGGTATTCTGCCCAACTCGGAAGAACCTCACGATCTCAGGCTAACGACACTATACCCAGTCTGCTGGAATTCAATCCATTGGGGGGAACATGGCGCATCGAAAATTCAACTGGGGCATCATCGGGCCGGGCCGCATTGCGAACCAGTTCGCCGACGGCTTAAAAGTCATCGACGATGCCGCGTTGTATGCCGTTGCCAGCACGCAGCTGGATCGGGCGAACGCTTTTGCCGCGCAGCATGGCGGACAGAAAACGTATGATTCCTATGAAGCATTGATCAACGACCCGCAGGTGGACGCGATCTACATCGCCACCCCGCATCGTTTCCACTTCGAGAATGCACTGCTGGGCCTGAAGGCGGGCAAGCCGGTGCTGTGTGAAAAGCCGCTCACCGTGAACGCCGCCGAAACGCGGCAGTTGATCGACGCAGCCCGCGCCAACAACGTCTTTCTCATGGAAGCGTTGTGGACGCGCCATCTGCCCATCTATCAGCAGATTCGCGAATGGCTTGACGCCAAATCGATCGGCGATCTGCGGCTGCTGGTCTCGACCTTCGGTTGGAATGTGCCCAAGACCGAGGACGATCGCTGGTATAGCCCCGAACTGGCCGGCGGCACATTGCTGGACATGGGCGTTTATCCGATCGCGGTGTCACAGTGGGTGATGGGGCAGAACCCGCGGGCGTTCAGCGTCCAATCGGTGGTGAGCGAGACCGGCGTGGATGAACTCACCGCGGGCTTGTTCAAATATGACAACGGCGTGATTTCGCAGTTCCACAGCAGTTTCGTCCACGACGGCGTGAACGACTTCTACATCTACGGCTCGACCGGCCACATCCGCATCCACGCTGCCTACTGGGCAGCGACCCAGGCGACGCTATCGGCCAACAGGCAAACGACGACTGTCTCTCGGTCGTTCCGGGGCGGCGGCTTCGAATATCAAACGGAGGAAGCCATGCGCTGCATTCGCGCGGGTTTGATCGAGAGCCAGGTCATGTCGCACGCGCACACGCTGGC
>JACRBO010000202.1 GCA_016219235.1 Chloroflexota bacterium | reverse complement strand
GGTCCCGACTCCCAATTGGATATCAGACTCGTCGCGGTGGACGGCGGCACGCGGCTCACGTTGAAGCATAGCGCTATTCCCGCCGGGCAAGGCGCAAGTTACGAGAGCGGCTGGGTCGAGAACTATTTTGAACCGATGCAAAATTACTTTCACGAGGCTTGAACCTTGATCAAAGCGATCTACCCCGCCACCTTCGATCCCATTCACTTCGGTCACATCGATATTGCCCGGCGCGCGGCCGCCATCTTCGATCACCTGGTCGTCGCCGTGTACGATCGGCCCATGAAGAACCTGCTGTTCTCGATCGACGAGCGGATGGCTTTGGCCGAGCGCGCGCTGCACGGCATCCCGAATCTATCGCTCGTGCGCTACGGCGGTCTGACGGTGGAGTATACCCGGCAAATCGGCGCGCAAGTCATCGTGCGCGGCTTGCGCGTCGTCAGCGACTTCGAGTTGGAATGGCATATGGCGCTGACCAACAAGCAACTCGCGCCCGACATCGAGGTCGTCTGCCTGATGACCAGCCAGGCGTATGCCTTTCTCAGTTCCAGCACCGTGCGCGAAGTGGCGTTGCTGGGCGGCGATGTCACCAGCATGGCGCCGCCTTTCGTGGCGGAAGCGCTCTACCGCAAGGCACATGAACGGGCGCAGGACCCGATCGGGCAACCGGTGCCCATCACCTCGCTGCGCGATTGACGAGCTGCGCAGCCAAGTCCATTTGCAAAATTTGTCAAAGTGTTAGACACTGTATTAGACGATCTAGCACGCAGAGGGGTAGCCATGGACATCCTGCATCTCATCGATCGGCTTGAAGCGCTGCTCAACGAAGGTACGCATCCGCCGCTGACCAAGAAGGTCATGATCGAAGAACAACGCGCCTGGGAGATCATCGATCAGATGCGCATCGCAATTCCAGAGGAAGTCAAGAAAGCGAAGCGCATCAACCAGGAGCGCGACCGAATCATCGCGCAGGCCAACGAAGAGGGCGCGCGCATAATCGATCTATCCAAAGACGAGGCCGAACGGTTGACAGGCGAAAGTGAAGTGACCAAGGCTGCTCAAACGCGCGCCAACACGATCATCGAACGCGCCCAGCGCGAGGCCGAAGCACTGAAACTGGATGCCGACGACTACACGATGCAGGTCCTGGGCAAACTGGATGAGGACTTGACCAAAGCCTTAAGCATCGTGCGCAACGGCCTGCTCAAACTGGGCGGTGACCGTGCCTATGCTCCGGCTGCGCCCGCCCACGACGTCGGAACCGATCGGGCCGATCGGATCGATCGGGTGTCTTGACACCTATCCCGCATCTGTTATAATCGCCGTCCGATTCCAAAAAAGGATTAAGTAACGCATCATGACACCACTGCCAAAACGCAAAGTTTCGAAGGGGCGAAAGAATCGCCGCCGCGCGCACTACAACTTGAAGCCGACCACACTGGAAGTCTGCTCACAGTGCAAAGAACTGAAGATGCCGCACCGCGTGTGCCCTAACTGCGGCACCTACAACGGGGCGCAGGTGGTTGACGTTCAAGCACGCGCCGACCGCAAGAGCCGCAAAGACCAGCAATAGTCCGCTCATTCACGGGGCCGAAGACCATCTCGGCCTCGTGTTCTGTCTACGCGCGGCGCAGCCGGGCCGCGTCTTTAACAATATAGGGTACAGGAATGACTTCTACCAAGATCGCCTTCCTATTCCCCGGTCAAGGCTCCCAATTTGTGGGCATGGGCCGGGAGTTGGTCGAATCGTATCCCGAAGCCCGCGACATCTTTGCCCAGGCCGATGACGTCCTGGGCTTTGCCTTGTCCCGATTGTGCTTCGACGGCCCCGAGGCCGAGTTGACGGACACGCTCAACGCGCAGCCCGCCATCCTCACGCACAGCGTCGCCACCTTGCGCGTCATTCAGGCGCGCGCACCGCAGACCGTGCCCTCTTTTGTCGCGGGGCACAGTATGGGCGAGTTCGGCGCGTTGGTGGCGGCCGGCGCCCTGTCTTTTGAAGACGGCATGCGGTTGGTTCGAGAACGCGGTCGCCTGATGAAACAGGCCGGGCAGACACAGCCCGGCGGCATGGCGGCGATCATGAATTTGACCCGCGATGTGCTGGACGAAGTCTGCCGCGAAGCCAGCGCTGCGATCGGTCAGCCGGTACAGGTCGCCAACGATAACTCCCCCGGCCAGATCGTCATTTCTGGCGACGTGGCCGCTCTCGACAAAGCGCTGGAATTGGCGAAAGCGCGCGGCGCAAAACGCGCAATCAAACTCGCCGTCAGCATCGCCGCGCACTCGCAATTGATGAAGATGACCGCCCGATCGTTCCGCGGCGAACTCGACGCGATCTCCTTTGGCCCGCCGCGCATCCCCGTCGTTGGCAACGTCTATGCCCGGCCGGTTGCTATGATCGACATCCGCGACGAGCTGGAAGCGCAACTCACCTCGCCCGTGCGTTGGACCGAGACCGTGCAATATCTGGCGCAGCAAGGCGTGACCACCTGCATCGAAGTCGGGCCGAAAGACGTGCTAGCCGGACTCGTCCGTCGCATCGACACCACGTTGACGGCCATGAGCGTTGGCGATCCAAAGGCCGTACAGCTCTTGTTGGAGAACTAGCGCCACTGCAACGTGGTGCGTGTTTCGTGGTGCGTGAAGCAACCTGATCTGTCACGCACTACGCAGTAAGGATTTCCGCATGGATACCGAGATTCCCCAACTTCGCCTCGGCTTCATTGGTCTCGGCTTGATGGGCAAGCCGATGGCCGGACATCTGCTCAAGGCCGGGTATCCGCTCATCGTCCACAATCGCAGCCGCGCCGCAATGGACGAATTGGTATCACAAGGCGCACAGGCCGCCGATACACCGCGCGAAGTGGCCGCCAACAGCGATGTCGTGATCACCATGCTGCCTGACTCGCCCGATGTTGATGCGGTCGTCGTCGGACCCGATGGCATTCTGGCGGGCGCGCGGCCCGGTCTGATCCACATCGACATGAGCACCATCGCCACGACGACCACGCGCCGCCTGGCCGAACTCGAAGCCGAATACGAAGTGAAGCACATTGATGCGCCGGTCAGCGGCGGCGACATCGGGGCGCGCAATGCTACGCTCTCGATCATGGTGGGCGGCGACG
>JACRBO010000201.1 GCA_016219235.1 Chloroflexota bacterium | reverse complement strand
GCGGATTAGTTTTGATTGGGTCACCATCTAATCCGCGCCCAATGGTCGTCTCCCCTCGAAGGTGTTCCGTTATCTTGAGGCCGTTGGGTCTCGGCACGGCCTTGTTCGATGAGAGGCTTTTTGGACGCGGATTAGTTTTGAAAACCGCCCCGCCGACTTCTTCAGCCGACGGGGCTTCGCCTTGTCTACTTGTTTCCTTGCCTACTTCGTCTTAATTTCCACCTGCGCCGTCATCCCCCACTTCAACCGAGCGTCCGCTTCATTCACGCGCACCTTCACCGTATACGTCACATCGCCGCGTTTGGTCTGCGCCTTCGGCGTGATGGCGATCACCGTGCCGTTGAGTTTCACTTCGGGCAGCGCATCCAGCGTGAGCGCCACTGTCTGATCGATCCGCACGTTGACAATATCGACTTCGCTCAGATCATCCGTCTCCACTTCCCACGAATTGAGGTCCGCCAAACTCACGATTGGCGATCCCGGCCCGACGACCTGCCCCGCCTCCACGCTGATCTGTGCGATAGCGCCATCAAACGGCGCGATCAACGTCGCTTCGCTCAAGGCTGCGTTCGCCGCATCGACGGCCGCTTGCGCCTGCGCCACGCCCGCCTGCGCCACATCGATCTGCGCCGTTGTCGCGCCCGCCTTCACCTGATCGAGCCGTGCCTGCGCCAGATCGCGCTGGGCCGTCGCCGCTGCCACATTCGATTGCGCGGCCTGCACCTGCTTGCCCCCGCCCTTTGTCGCTTCGTTCAAGGCGCTCTGCGCCGCCGCGACCGCGTCATTCGCCGCCTTCAACGCCGCGCGCGCCTGCTCTTCCGGCGTGCCCAGGCCGGGGCACACTTCGTCGTTGCTGTCCGGCACGCTGAAACACCGCGTCACTTTATCGTAATTATCTTGCGCCACTTTTTGATCGACCAACGCCGCCGCGAGTCGCGCCTGCGCCGCTGTGATCGCTGCATCGGTCGCGCCGCCCGTCAACCGATCCCGCTCCGCGCTGGCCGCGCCGATCTGCGCCTGCGCCGTGCGTAATGTCGCCTCCGCCGCCGCGATCTCTTCCGGTCGTGCGCCGTCTTGGACCTGTGCCAGCGTCGCTTGCGCCAAACTTAATGTCGCTTGCGCCTGCGCTACGCCCGCTTGCAATTGATCGTCTTGCAGGCGAATCAACGCTTGCCCTTGCTTCACCTGATCGCCTTCGTGGATCAGCACCTCGGCCACGCGCCCGCCCGATCGGAACGCGAGATCAACCGATCGGGCGGGTACGACGAACCCTTGCGCCGAGATGACTTCATCGAGCGCCTGTGTTTGTGGCGCGGGTGTCGGCGTTGCCGCCGTCGGCGCTAAGAACTGCTGATAGCCTGCAAAACCCAGCCCACTCAACACGATGACGCCGACGGCCATAAGTGCAACCTGCTTACCCTTCATCAATCCCTCCGAACGGTGATTGGTCGATCGGTAACTGGTCAACCGGTTACCGGTCAACCAGTTGACCAATTACCAGTTACCAATTACTCATGCTTAATCGCTTCCACAATGTTGCCCCGTGATCCCTTCCACGCCGGATACAGCGCCGCCAGTTGCGACACGGCGAACGCGATGAACAGCGCCAGCGCGATCGATTGCGGCGGCAGCGAGAATTCCAGCCGATAGCCCGTCGTCACCTTCATGCCCTCGACAAACACGCGCGACAACAGCACGCCAAACGAGATGCCGAACGCCGCGCCGATCGCGCCCATCGCACCCGCCTCGGCCAGGATCATGCGGATGACCTGCGCGCGCGTCATGCCGATCGAACGCAGCGCGCCGATCTCGCGCCGTCGTTCCAGCACGTTCATCATCAGCGTATTGATCACGCCCAGCGCGGCCACCACCACACCGATCGACGCCAGCACGTCCAGCAGACTAAAGGCGCGATTGGTCAACTCGCGAATACGATTGCGAAACGAATCGGTTGTTTCCACTTGTATATGGCGACTCGCTCCAAAGCGATCTTCGATCAATTGCTTCGTCGCAGCCACATCCACGCCCGCTGCCAGTTTTAGCGTAAACCGATCGACATCGTTCAGGCCGAAGTAGCGGCGCATGACTTCGATCGGGCCATTAACGACAAAGCCCTGCCCGGTGAAATCGCTGACGAGGCCCGCCACCAAAAACGACTGCACGCCGCGCCGTGTTTCCAGTTCCAACGTATCGCCGCGCTTCAGGTTATATTTGTCGGCCACCGTCGTCGAGACGAACAGGCCGCCGTTCGCGAAGTCGCGCTTCATCGCGTCCACTTCGTCTTGATTCTCCGCGAACTGAAACGAGGCCACGTCCCAATATGTGTCGGGATCGATCGCCTGATAGACCAGCGAGAGATCATCCGCGCCGTTGCTCGCTCGTTTCGTGCCGAAGTAGCGTGCGGGCGTCACGGCTTCAACGCCCGGCACGGCGGCCACTCGCGTTGCAAAATCGATCGGCATTTCCAGCGGCGATCGCACGATCAGATCGCCGCCCACCGACGTGTTCACCCAGCCGTCGATGTCGTTCTGAAACGAGCGGCTCATCGCGCCGATGCTGATTACCATGCTGATGCCGACCATCAAAGCGGCGACAGTGAGCGACGTGCGACCACGCGAGCGCTGAATATTCCCCGCCCCGATCGCGCCTTCACGCCCGAAGACCCGCACGATGACGGGCCGCACGAATTTTTCCAGCACGTCGATGGCGGCCGGCACGGTCAGCGTCGCGCCGAGCAGCATCACGAACACGGCCACGCTGCCCACTTGAAACACGACCGATTGCCGCAGCGGAATCGTGTACACGAACAACATGCCCACGACGACGGCCTCCACGCCCGCGATAAAGCCCAATTTTCTCGGCGCGCCCGCCGGATCATCGCGGCCCTTGATACGCAGCGCAGCCAGCGGACTGATCTTCGTCGCCCGCAGCGCGGGCAGCAGCGCCGAGGTCAACGTGACGATTAGCCCCACAAATAATGCTTGCGCCAATCCATCAGACGGAATCTCCACCAGCACGATCTCCGTCGTCGTGATCGTGCCCATGATGGCGATCAACCCTTGCGCCAGAATCAGCCCGAAGAACACACCCAGGATCGAACCGACGAT
>JACRBO010000187.1 GCA_016219235.1 Chloroflexota bacterium | reverse complement strand
GACTAACGACTACATGACTAAACGACTTAAAGTGGGTGTGATATTTGGCGGCAAATCGGCCGAGCACGAGGTGTCCATCAACTCGGCGCAGAACGTCATGCGCGCGCTCGACACGAACAAATATGAAGTGGTGCCGCTGGGCATCAGCAAAGAGGGCCGCTGGCTCACGCGTGGTGATCCGTTGAAGACGCTGACGGGCGGGCAAACTTCGCTGCCGCAGCTGCTGACGTCGGGCTATCACATCGTCGATGAACTTGAGACGGGCCGCGAGATCATTCCGGGCACGTCGGCCGCGGGCTTACCCGAAGTCGATGTGATCTTTCCGGTGCTGCACGGTCCGTTCGGCGAAGACGGCACGGTGCAGGGCTTGCTGGAACTGGCCGACATTCCCTACGTGGGCGCGGGCGTGATGGCGAGCGCGGTGGGCATGGACAAAGCGGCGATGAAAGACCTATTCCGCAGCCACGATCTGCCCACGCCAAAGTATGTGGTCGTCAAACGGCGCGAGTGGGAGGCAGAACCCGATCGGGTGGCGGCGCTTATCGGGGCCGAGATCGGGTATCCGTGTTTCGTGAAACCCGCCAATATGGGATCAAGCGTGGGCGTTCACAAAGTACACGCGATTGAAGAACTGGCTGCCGCCATGAATGAGGCGGCTGCTTACGATCGCAAACTATTGATCGAAGTGGCGGTGCCCGACGCGCGCGAGATCGAATGCAGCGTGCTGGGCAACGATGAGCCGATCGCGTCCGTGCCGGGCGAAATCGTGCCGGGGCATGAGTTCTATGATTACGTGGCGAAGTATATCGACGATTCATCGGACCTGTTGATCCCCGCCCCGATCGATCCGGCGCTGGCTCAACGGGTGCGCGAGTTGTCGATCAAGGCGTTCCTGGCAGTGGACGGCGCGGGCATGGCGCGCGTGGATTTTCTGCTGTCGCGCAGCACAGGCGAGTTGTTGTTGAGCGAGTTGAATACGATTCCGGGTTTCACCCGCATCAGCATGTATCCCAAGTTGTGGGAAGCGAGCGGGATCTCGTATAGCGAACTGATCGATCGGTTGATTCAACTGGCGCTGGAACGGCATGCCGACAAGCAGCGCTCGCGCACGAATTATCAACGGTGATTTTATGAAGTCACGCCCGCAAGCCCGACCAGCACGCCGTTATCGCCGCTATAACACGACCGCGACACTGGCGGGCCGCATCGATACGCGACCTCGACCGACGCCGCGTTCGTCGGCTCGCTTCGCGCCGCAGATCAGCTTCGACTGGCTGGCGGATCTGTCGAAGCCGCGCGCGGCAACGGCGATGCTGTTGGTCGTACTGGCCGCGGTCGTCGTGTGGATCGGGCTGGATAGCAGCTTCTATGTCTCGCGGCTCAGTGTGACGGGTGTGACGCGCACGCCGCCGCTGGAAGTCGCCAATATGAGCGGGTTGGTGGGCACGCATATTTTCTGGGCCAACACTGCGGACGCCGAAGCGCAGCTGCTGCGATCGAATCCGGCGCTGAAGAGCGCGCAGATTACGTGCCAGTTGCCCGCGAAATGCGCCATCAAAGTGATCGAGCGCACACCCGTTGTCGCGTGGCGCTACGGTGAGGCCGTGACGTGGGTCGATGCGGATGGTGAAACGTTCAGTCCGCAGCCGACGACGGTTGATCTCAAACTGGTCACGATCGAGGCCGTGCAAGGCCCGGCGTTGATCGCGGGTCGCCCGGCTGATCCAGCCGTAATCGCTGCGGCACTGTCGGTGGCGAAAGCCATGCCGGGTGTGCGCAGCTATCGCTACAGCGGTGCGCATGGGCTGGAATTCAATGACGAGCGCGGCTTCCCCGTGTATCTGGGTCTGGCCGATGACATGAGTGATCGCGTGATGATCTGGAAAGCGCTGCGCGATAGTCTGGTGGCGCGTGATGTGCTGCCCAGGTTCGTCGATATTCGCTATCCATTGGCGCCGTTCTACGGCGAATGAAGCGCGCTGTGTCTACACAGCGCGGTGCCGAGGTGTTGACAAACCGGCACGCATTTCAAACGGAAATTCACCCTGCACAAGGGGCGCGGCATCAGGTATAATGCGCCGAGTTTGTTAAATCGTCTTAAGATGAGCAGCTTATGGAACGCACGATAGTCGGCATCGATGTAGGCACCACCAAAATTTGTACGCTGGTCGGCGAGG
>JACRBO010000186.1 GCA_016219235.1 Chloroflexota bacterium | reverse complement strand
GGGTTGCCGCAGCGAGGCCGTGATCAGCCAGATCAACGGCAGCACGAAGATGATCGCCACCGCGATCGAGAGGATGGTTCGCGCGTTAGGTCTCATCGGCGTAACCCCAGCCTTTGGACAGTTGAAACAGCGTGTACAGCAGATACGCCATCAGCGCAAACGCGATTAGCATGATCACTGCACCCTGACCGAAGCGAAAACGGTCGAAGGCTTCTTCATAAATGAGGAAGGGCGTGAACAATGTGGCGTAATACGGATCGCCGCCCGTCATCACCAGCGACGGCGTGAAGGTGTACTGAAAGCCCAGAATGATGTCGCGCACGATCACGATGATCAACCACGGTTTCAGCAGGGGGAGCGTCATGTGCCGCAGCTGCTGCCAGCGTGACGCGCCATCGTCGGCGGCCGCTTCATGCACTTCGCGCGGCTGATTGTGCAGACCCGCCAGCAGGATGACGAAACTCTCGCCGATTTGCAGCAGCGACATCATGACGAAGGGCAATTTAGCCGTGTTGAAATCGGTCAGCCAATCGGGTGCGGGCAAGCCGATCGAGCGCAGCACCAGATTCAGCGGCCCGTAAAACGGATTGACGATCCACAGCCAGATCAGCGCGTAGGCTACATCGGGAATCGTCGTCGGCAGATAGATCGCGATGCGGTATAACCCCACGCCGCGCCGCCGCGCGTTTAGCAGCAAGGCCAGGCCCAGCGCCAGCAGCAGGCGCAGCGGCACGGCCAGGAAGATGAAGTACAGCGTGTTTTGCAGCGCAATGCCGACGAGCGGCTCGGCGGCCACGTCCTGAAAATTTAGCGTGCCCGCCCAGACCGGCGGCGAGATGGCGTCGTAGGTGAAGAAGGATAAGCCCAACATCAGCAGCGCCGGCACGCCGATGAGCGCCAGTGTGCCGAGTAGATACGGCAACAGAAACCAGTGCAGTTCGCGGCGATAGACGCTGCTGACGTTGCGGTTGGGGCTGGGTGAATTATTCACTCGGTCTCAGTAAAGAAGATGCGCGTACGCTCGACGATAGTCTTCACAACTTCGGCGACGGGCGCGCCGTTGTAAAAGGCACGCTCGAATTCTGCGCCGAAGACTTCTTCAATATCGACCCAGTTCTTCAAGATCGGCAGGGTGCGCATGGCGGACAGCGCGTCCAGAAAGACCTGGCTGCGCGCGGGTTTCTGATTGGGCTCCAAAAACGCGGGTGATTGCGCCACGGCTTTCAATGACGGCACGGTGCGCCCGGACTTCGACACGAGCACCTGCCCCTCGGCCGAGTTGGCAAACTCGATGAACGTCCACGCTGCGTCTTTGTTGGCGGTGGCCGTCGTCAGACAATAGGCATCGCTGTGCAAGACCGAGGCCGGGGCGGTACGCTGTGGCAGCGGGGCTACATCCCAGTTGAAGGCCGTAATTTCACGGAAGGTGGGTGTGGCGCGGCGGCTGTCAAAGTACATCGCCGTGCGGCCGTTCATGAAGCGCGTCTCGCTGTCCTCCGATTTCTCGGCGGCGGCATCCGGCACGACGTGGTGCTTCATTTGCAGATCGACCAGCCATTGCAGGGCTTCCACGGCTTGCGGGGAATCGATGGTGAGGCGTTTGGCTGCCGGGGTGTTGACCAGCTCGCCGCCGTTCTGCCAGATAAAGGGCGCGGCGCGGATCAACGAGGGTTCCAGGCCCACGCCGTATTGATCGATCCGGCCGTCGCCATCCTGGTCTTTGGTCAGCGCCTGCGCCGCGCTTAGAAAATCATCCCAGGTCCAGTCGTTGGCCGGCTCGGGCACATTGGCGGCCTTGAACAGATCGGCGTTGTAATACACCACCAGACTGGAGAGGTTCTGCGGCACGCACAGCAGTTGGCCGTCCCACATAAACGGTTCGATCGCTTCCGCGTAAAAATCGCTCTCTTTGATGATGGTACTCTTCGCCAGATACGGCGCAATCGGTTCGATGACGCCCTTGGCGGCGAAGCCCGCGTAGCGCCGATAATTGATCAGCACGATATTGGCCGGCGTGCCGGCGGCGAAATCGGCGGCCAATCGGGTGCGGTAATCGCCCTGCGAGGGGATGTGGATCAGTTCGATCTTGATCGACGGGTGTTTCTGCTCAAAGGCTCCGACCAGCGTTTGATACGCCTTCAATTCAGCGGGATCGCCGAAGATCATAAATGAGACTGAGCCGGCCGGGGCGGGGGCGGCACACGCCCCGATCGTTAACAGGGCGATCAAGACAACGACAACGATACGAAACAGGCGAACAGTGAACATGCGTTATCTCCGTAAAATACATCGAAATTTATAACAAAGCCCTGCAAGTTCTGTGAACTCGCAGGGCTTAGGTTTCGACTAAGATACGGCTAGCCGAACGCACAGGGGGTGTTACATGTTGGTCGTGCGCTGGAACTTCAACGTCTGGCGGCGGCTCTTGCGAACCTTGGCGGCCTTCTTGCGCTTGCGAACGATGCTGGGCTTCTCAAAGAAGCGCCGGCGGCGCACTTCGCTCAGGATGCGGTCACCCTGAACGATCTTGTTGAACCGTTTGAGTGCAGATTCAAACGATTCATTGTCGTCAACGACTACACGCGTCAAAACAATCACCCCTCTCTGCGTCTTTTCTGGAAATTGGAGATTAGAAATTGGAAGTTGGACGACTTGTCACAACCACACGATCTAATCCTCAACATCTAACGTCAAGCGGGCTGAATTATAACCGCGCGGCGAAGGTCTGTCAACGGTCGGCGAGCTATGAGCTATGTCAGCAATTCTCAATTTGAGTTCTGCAAACAATGCTGGCAGCAGAGGCGGGG
>JACRBO010000001.1 GCA_016219235.1 Chloroflexota bacterium | reverse complement strand
TCGGCCAGTTCGGCCTGCGCTTGCTGCGCCAGACGCACATTCCGCAGACTGATCGCGACTTGAGCGGCAAAGGAGTCCATGGCGGGCACATCGTCCGGACTTACGCCTGACGCCGCCATGAGCAGCAGACCCAGCGCCTCCTCGTCCACGCGCAGGGGCGCAACAATGCCCCGATCGATTTTTAGCATCCGCACCAGTGGCCCGGCCAGCGGGCGCAGGGTTGCCGGGAGTGCTCCGCTCACTAATTCGTGCGCCGACTGGGTGAATTCGGCCTGTCCGGTGCGTAGGACGCGCCCGTACACACTCGTCGGCGAGAGCGGCATGCGGTACGCCTGTAGCGATATCCCGGCCAGTTTTTCGCCCGCCCGGATGATCGCTGGCGCATAAGTCGTGTATTTCAAGATCAAATTCCCGGCAGTCTGATCGAGTATACAGACAGTCGCCTCAAAACCCAGGGCTTTGATCTGCTCGCCGACGGCTCGATAAATCTCGTCTGGCGTGCGCGCGCGTTGGACCGCTTGAGCGGCGCGGCTGAGGGCCAGCAGCAAGTTGCGGCTGTGGCTCAGCGACATCTCGATCGGCTGGAGGGCTGCCCCGGCTGTTTCGAGTTCCGCCACACGGTTGCGCAGCTGCACTAATTCGGCGGCGAGTTGGGCTTTGGTCTTGCGGAGATCGTTCATGGCGCGACCCTTGCTGGTTGAGGTGACTCCATTGTGCGCCGATTTGCCCGGCCTGTCTATACGTAGAATCACTGATTGGATAACGGTTGCGTTACAACTCCAGCTGCGCGATAGTCGATTTGAGCACGTCGGCCGAGCGGCGTAAACCGACGATTTCCATTTCTTCCAGTTGCAGGCGCAGCAGTCCCTCCACGCCGCCCCGATCGATCACGGTGGGTAACGAGAGATAGACGTCGTCGATGCCGTAATACCGATCGATGAGCGAGGAGACCGAGAGGACCGTGCTTTGATCGCGCAGAATCGCCTCGACGATGCGCATCAACCCCGCCCCGATCGCGTAGAACGTGGCCCCCTTGCGCTGGATGATCTCATAGGCGGCGTCGCGCGTCTGGACGAAAATCTGATCCATCTTGGCCTGATCGTACTGCGCGTCTTGCAGGCAGCAGAAGTCGGCCAGCCGCATCCCGGCGATGTTGGCCAGCGACCAGACCGGCACTTCGCTGTCGCCGTGTTCGCCGATGATGAAGGCGTGCACGCTGCGCGGATCGACGCCGAAGTGCTGGCTGAGCAGATAGCGGAAGCGGGCGGTATCGAGGATGGTACCGGAGCCGATCACGCGCGCGGCGGGCAAGCCCGATAATTTCCACGCGACGTAGGACAGCACATCGACCGGATTGGTGGCGATCAGGATGATACCGTCGGGGTTGTGCTGCGCCACCTGCGGCACGATCGATTTGAAGATGGCCGTGTTCTTCTTGACCAGATCGAGCCGCGTTTCGCCGGGCTTCTGCGCGGCCCCGGCGGTGATGACCGTGACGGCCGCGCCCGCACAATCGGCGTAGCCGCCGGCCCAGACGCGGCAGGGCGCGCCGAAAGGTACGGCGTGGTTTAAGTCCATCGCTTCGCCTTCGGCGCGGGCGTGATTGGCGTCGATCAACACGATCTCGGCGGCGCGGCCGCTCATCAACAGCGCGTAGGCGCAGGTTGCGCCCACGTTGCCCGCGCCGACGATGGCGACGCGGGTGGGGTGTGGATGCAAGTTTTCGCTGGACATAGTGACCTCGTTTTGATTTTGAATGCAGCAATTCTCAATAGGACAGCAGAGGCGGCTCCTCACGCAGCATCCCGTGGGACATGCCGCCGGTCCTGCGGGCGTGGGAGCCCGTGCGGCTGGCGTGTAGGATCTCCGTTGGTTGACCGCCGTGCTAATCGGTCATACAATCAACCGTATGTGCTTGAATGAATCAGCAGAGCGTCCCGCCTGGCGCGCCGCCGCTTTCCGGACACGGCGTGAGCGGAGTTCCGCTGCTTCTCCGCGGAACGTAGTCGAAGGATGCGTCTCGTTTACGCAACCGGAGAAATTGTGTGCGCCGCGTCCTTCGACTGCGCAGCCAAAGACGGGCTGCTCCGCTCAGGATGCTTGCCTTGATGGTCTGATTTGAGTATAGCATAGGAGACATGGCGAATGACTCAGTTGCCCCGTAATCACCTGCAACCCGCGTTCGATTTTTTGTCCGCCTTGCAAGCGCACAACACCAAAGCGTGGTTTGACGCGCATCGCGCCGACTATGATGCGGCGAAGCAAGCCTTCGAAGCGTTAGTCGAAGCCGTGATCGACGAGTTCCGGCCGATCGAAGATTTTGAAGACCTGGCGCCAAAGGACTGCCTGTTCCGCATCAATCGTGACGTGCGCTTCGCCAAAGACAAGTCGCCGTACAAGACCAACTTTGGTGCGTCTATTGCGCTGGGCGGGAAGCACTCGCGGCGTATGCCGTATTACATCCATCTTCAACCGGGCAACCAATCGCTGTTGGCGGGCGGCCTGTACATGCCCACGCCCGAACAGATCGGCAAAGTGCGCGCCGCCATCGCCGCCGACTCTGCGCCGCTGCGCAAGATTTTGCGCGGCAAAGCCTTCGTCGAACATTTCGGCGTGGTGACAGACGAGACGGAAGGCCGCCTCAAGACCGCGCCCAAAGGCTACAGTCGCGATCATCCCGACATCGATCTGCTGCAATTCAAGGCGTGGGCGGTCGTGAAGCCGGTGACGGACAAACAGACGCTCGCCCCCGATCTGGTGGCGCACGCGATCAAAGCGTTCAAGGCGCTCAAGCCGTTGAATGATTGGCTGAACGCTGTCTTACTGGCCTGAGGTGACACATGAAAATAGGTGTGGTCTTTCCGCAAACTGAATTTGGCAACGATCCAATCGCGATTCGCGATTACGCGCAGACGGCCGAGGCATTGGGCTTCACGCATATCATCGCCTACGATCATGTGCTCGGCGCGAATCCCGATCGGCCCGGCGGCTGGACGGGGCCGTACACGTATCAGACGCCGTTTCACGAGCCGTTCGTGCTGTTCGCTTACCTGGCCGCGCACACGGCGCGCATCGAATTTGCGCCCGGCGTGATCATCCTGCCGCAACGGCAGACGGCGCTGGTCGCCAAGCAAGCGGCCACGCTGGATGTACTCAGCGGCGGGCGATTGCGGCTGGGCGTGGGCCTGGGCTGGAATGCGGTCGAATACGCGGCGCTCAACGAAGACTTTCACACACGCGGCCCGCGCATCAGCGAACAGGTCACGCTGCTGCGCGAACTGTGGACGAAGCCGCTGGTCAACTTCACGGGCAAATATCACACCGTTTCCGACGCGGGCCTGAATCCGCTGCCGGTGCAGCGCCCCATCCCGATCTGGTTTGGCGGCTCGGCGGACGCGGCGTTGAAGCGGGCCGCGCGCGTGGCCGATGGGTGGCTGTACACCTTCCGCGTCTTCGCCGATGCGCAGCGCGCGATTGGCATCGTCGAGCAAACGTTGAAGGACAACGGGCGTTCTCGATCGGACTTCGGCATTGAAGGACGTTTCAATTACGGCACCGGTCAAGTCGATGATTGGCGGGCCGCGTTGCAAGCGTGGCGCGACGCGGGCGCTTCGCATGTGTCGTTCAACACGATGGGCGCGGGTCTGGCGACGCCGCAGGCGCACATCGACGCCATTCGCGCATTTGCCAAATTGACAGGAGATTTCTAAACGATGCCCGCTTTGCAAATCGATCGTGACTACCTGTATCAAACGCTGATCAACCTCGTGCGTATCAACTCGATCAATCCGTCACTCGTGCCCGGCGGTGCCGGCGAGGCGAACATCGCCGCGTATGTGGCGAATGCGTTGAGCCAACTCGGTCTCAGCGTCGACGTGCACGAGGCCGCGCCGCATCGCCCGAACGTAGTCGGCACGTTAAGAGGGCAGGGCGGCGGCAAGTCGTTGATGTTGAACGCGCACATGGATACCGTCGGCATCGAGAACATGCCCGAACCGTTTGTGGCGGAGATTATCGATGGCAAGTTATATGGGCGCGGCGCATACGACATGAAGGGCAGCCTCGCGGCGATGCTGGCCGCCGCCAAAGCCGTTGTCGATTCGGGTGCGACGCTGAACGGTGATTTGATGTTGGCCGGCGTGGCCGATGAAGAATACGCCAGCCTCGGCACGCTGGAAGTGGTGAAGCGCTATCAACCCGACGCCGCCATCGTGACCGAACCCACCGAGATGCAGATTGCTTTAGCACACAAGGGCTTCATCTGGTACGACGTGGAAGTGATCGGCAAGGCCGCCCACGGCAGCCGCCCGCAGTTGGGCATCGACGCCAATATGAAGATGGGCAAGTATTTGCATGAACTGGAGAAACTGGAACGCGAATTGCGCGGCCGATTGGGCCATCCGCTGATCGGCCCGCCCACGCTGCACGCCTCCATGATCAAAGGCGGCACGTCGATGAGCGTCATCGCCGATCGGTGCGTGCTGAGCATCGAGCGGCGCACGCTGCCCGGCGAGACCGAAGATCAAGTGACTGCCGAGTTGCAGGCGTTGATCGATCGGGTGGCCGAGGCCGATCGGGATTTTCACGCGACGCTGCGCCGTGACATGCTGCGTGATCCGTTTTCAGTTGACGAAGACGCCGCCATCGTGCGCGCACTGGATCGAGCCTACGCGCAAACCCTGAAAAAACAGCCCGATCACGCAGGTGTCTCATTCTGGACCGATGCGGCGCTGCACGCGGCGGCGAGCACGGACACCATCGTGTTTGGGCCGCACGGCGAAGGCGCGCACGCCGCCGAAGAATGGGTCGATCTTCAAACGGTGGAAGACGCGGCCTTGATTTACGCGCAGACTGCGCTGAGTTATTGTCGGTGAGCATCACGCAAAGGCGCAAAGAAGCAAAGTTTATGCTTTTCTTGGCCGCTTTGCGGCTTTGCGTGAGGCAGCGTTGATGAGGTCGTTATGAGTGATCCTTCGGTCTCAAGTGTCAGCGGTGGGGTGGGTGTGACCGGCGAGCAGGTGTCGGTGGGCGGCGATGTCACCGGCCGTGACAAGATCACGTCGGTGCAGGGCGACGCCGTGCAGGGCGATAAGATCGTCAACTATGTGCAGTTGGACGTGCACAAGTTATTGGATACACTAAAGCACGCGCTGCCCGATGACGACCCGTTGCCCGCGAATCTGGCCGAGATGCTGCGCGATTTCCGCAGTTTTCACGCGCGCCTGTTTGAGTGGAAAGAGGTCCACAACGTCC
>JACRBO010000190.1 GCA_016219235.1 Chloroflexota bacterium | reverse complement strand
GCTGGCCGTACCGGTGATGGGATTGCCCGCGCCGGCGACGTTTAAGTTGAACGAGTTGATGTTGGACAGGAAGCGCGGAATGTACTGCGTGTTCACCGTCGTCGTGATCGGCGGATTTTCAACGGTGAAATCCGTCGGCGGCGAGGTGAAGTCTTTGCTGCTGACCGTCCACTTGGTGCCGCCGTGGCACACCTGGCAGCCCTGCTGGAAGAACAAGCGGCGGCCCTGGGTCACATCGGTCGGGCTGAGACCGCCCGTCGCGCTGCCGCTGCCCGCCGTGAGTTCGCTCGTCGTCAACGCGCCGTTCGGCGTGCGGATGCCGAAGCGCACCCACTCCTTCAACGCGGTGAGCGCCGGCCATGCGGTGGCGCTGCCCGCCAGCGTGACCGTATGCTGCGGTCGATTCGCATTCGATCTGGCAAACGGATTGATCACCGTAGGCGCAAAGTTGATATTGCCCGTGTCGCTGATCAACAGGCCGTGATTGGGATCGTTGGTGGTACCGTTGAGCGGCACGGCCAACGGGCCGGGGCCGCTGACATTGCGGACGTTCAACTCGAAGTCTTCGACTTCGTCGAAGATGGCCGAGTAATTCAGCACGCGCTGATCGTCGGGATTGTGCGGGCTGAACGTGCCATTCAACGGCACCGATTTGCGCGGCCCGGCCCCGAAGGCCCAGATGTTGCCATCGGTCAGTCCCGCGAAGTGACAGCTGGAGCACGATTGCCAGCCCTCGCTCGACAGGCGATTGGTCGTCGACACGACGGTGCCGCCGGGTCGATCGAAATTGCCGCGGGACGCGAAGAAGATTTCCTTGCCCACCTGCTGCTGCTCGTCGCTCGTGGTTGGCGCGGGCAAATTCGTGAGGTTAGCCACCGTGCTGACCGCATCGGTCACAAGATTGACGACCGACACGTTGCGCGAAACGTAGTTCATCACGTAGGCTTTATTGCTGCACGGGCCGCCGGTGCAGATCACAATCCCCAGCGGGTTCTTGCCGGCGTTGCGCGCACTCGTCGTCGGGTTGGCGGGATCGTTCAGATCGATGTAGCGCGTAGTGCTGACGCCGTTGGTGAACGTGATCGCACCAGTTCCATCAACGTTGAGTTTGACCAGCAGATCGCTGCCCGATGACACCACATAGGCATTGCCGTTGCCCGATTGATTGGTGAAGGCCAGCGCCCAGACGTTGGCAAAGAACAATTTTTGCTTGCCCGCTTCCGGCACGCGCGCGCCCAGATGCAGGTTCAACGCGCCGCCGTCGGTTTGCCCCGCGCTCGCCGCGCCGTTGATGAGGTTGACAAAGGCGTGCGTGTCGCCGTTAAACCTCAACGGCACGCCGGGCGCCGTCGCGATGTTGGGCAGGTAGGCCGTATCCCCGCGAATCACGATGCTTTGCAGTTGATTGGGATAGGCTTGCTCGCCGTTGAAGCCGCTGTCTTGCGACGCCAACTGGATCGGCGTGAAGCCGGTCACACTGCCGCCGATCGTCAGCGCGGCCGTGTTGATGTCGAGCCGGCAGACCACGCCCTCTTTGCCGATGCCCAGGGCCTGGGTGCTGCCCAGCTTCACGAACGACAGAAAGCGCGTGACGTAGAGTTTGGTGTTATCGACCGTCACCGCCAGGCCGCGCGGCTGATAGTGACGGTTGGCATCGACGATGTTGCAGGCGGTGTTGCGCAGCTCGATGTTGCCCAGCAGCACCGGCGGCGACACATCGGCCTGAATTACGCTGATGGTATCCTGCCCGCTGTTGGCCACGTACACACGCTTGCCGTCCGGCGAGATGACGATGTTCCACGGTTCAGCGCCCGTGCGGAAGGTACGCTCGACGAAGCCGTTAAGAATGCCTGGTGGAAGATACGTGGTGAGGCTGATGACGCTGACCGAATTATCGGCCGCGTTCGCTACATAGACATACTGGTTGTTGGGATCGAGCGCCACGCTCTGCGGCTCCTGTCCCACGCGGAAGCGCTGCACCTCGACATCGGTATCGGTGCGGATCACCGAGACTGAATCGTCGTCGGGGTTTACGCTCCATACAAAATTCTTGTCGGCTGTTAAAGCAATCGGGCTGGAGTTGGTTGGTTCGGTGAATACTGCGGCGGGCTGCAATGGTCGATCGGAGTTGGTAATGGCACTCACTACGGTGGTGGCGATCAACGCCACACCGATCGCGCCGGCAGCTAAACCGGCGCGCGCAAAATAAAGTCGCATGTGACCCTCCCTGGGTGACACGTAAATCACGCGCGATTCATCGCCCCCCGACGTCCGCGCGCAATGTTAGCAGTATAGAGGACGGGCCGGGGCCTGTCAACATTTCACTATTTTTCACGCATTTGTTAGAGGTACGTTACAAGTGCTGCTGAACAACTACGCGCCGGCCTTCGTACGAAGGCCGGCGCGAAAGTTTAGTCAGTTGTTGAGCCGCTGCTCACTTCATAAGGTTGCCATCCGGCGCGACGACGTACCACACGCCGCCCACGCCCTGCCCGTTGGCATCGCCCGCTGCTCGATCGCCGACGTAGTAATACAGCGGCTGGCCGTTGTACGTCACTTGAAGCGTGCCATCGGTGCGCGTGGCGGTGCCCAACATGGCCGCGTCGACGCCCTCGCCCGCTTGCGGATCAATGGTCTGGAGCAGCGGCGGCCAATTCGTCGCACACTGATCGTAGCACGTGCTGGCGCCTGGCGTGTCATTCGTGAACGCGTACAGGGTGCGGCCCGCGCCATCGACCAGCAGCGCACCGAGTTTCTCAGTCTGCGTCATGCCCACCGTCACCGGCTCAACCGGTTTGCCGTCCGGCGACACCACCCACCACACATTGCCGACCGCCTGACCGGTCAGATCACCCGGCGCGATGTCCTTGAAGTAGTAGTAGAGCGGCCAGCCGTTGTACGTCAACTGCATCGAGCCGTCGTTGCGCAACGTCGAGCTGATCAGGTCCGCAGCGACGCCTTCGCCGAGTGTGGGTTGATCGATCGTGAGCAGCGGCGGCCAGGCGGTTTCACACTTGCCATAGCAGTTGCTGACGCCGGGCGTGTCTTTGGTGAAGAGATACAACGCCATGCCGCCGCCATCGACCAGCACCGTGCCGAGTTTTTCGGTTTGCGTCAGCGCGACGCCGGCCGGTTTGATCGGATTGCCTTCGCCCGATACGACCCACCAGACGCCGCCGACGGCCTGACCAACCGTGTCGCCGGGGGCGGTATCTTTAGCGTAGTAATAGAGCGGCCAACCGTTATAGGTCAATTGCGCCGATCCGTCTGTGCGCACGGTGGTGCTAATCAGCGCGCTATCGATGCCCTCGTTCAGCGTAGGTGCGCCCTCGGGAATGACCGGCGGCCACGCGGTTGCGCAGTTATCGTAGCAGCTGCTTGTGCCTTTGGTATCTTTCGTGAACAGGTAGAGCGTATGGCCGTCGCCGTCGGCGATGAACTTGCCCAACGTGTCGTTGCCGGCGATCTGCAGCGTCACCGGTTTGGCCATTGACGCGGACGCAGTTGGCTCGGTAGTTGGCTCAGGCATCGCCGTGGGCGGGACTGCCGTTGGCTGTGGCGCACTGGTCGGCGCCTGTGCAGGCGCGGCGGGCGTCGCCGCGGGCGCACAGGCAACCAGACCAATAAGCGCAATCAACACGAATACTCCCAGGACTTTTACATTGAAGCGGGCAAACATGGTTGTCTCCTCCATAGAGAACATATTCAACGAACGCCGCATGGCTTCGGCGTCCTCAGCGAAAGTCGATCACCCATCACTCTGCAGCCGGCTGTGCAGTGCGATGGTCATTCAATCTAAACGCGCCATT
>JACRBO010000189.1 GCA_016219235.1 Chloroflexota bacterium | reverse complement strand
GTGGCCGCCGGGGCGCGAGCCGGCCAAGACCTCGGAGGTTTTTATTGACGATCAGGCATCGCCTGACAGTCCTTCGAGCCTGCCCGCCAGCCTCGCCAGCCAGCCCGTTAAAACCTCCGAGGTCTTTCAGGCCCGTGCTCGTGAAGGCGCCATCGCACGGGCTGCTAACGAACTCAACGAATTGCGCGACGCGTGGCTCAATCCGCCAGATACAAGTGAAGCAGAGTTGACGCCAGGCAGTCCACCGACGCAGTGCGTCAGACATGGGCAAGCGCACGAAGTTAGCCGAGCAAATCAGCGACCTGCTGCGCGACTTCGCACTTGAACTGACAACCATCCGTGTGCTGGATGCAGCCGTGTTCGCGGCCTATGGCTGGCCGTCAGACCTCAGCGATGATGAGATTCTCGCACGGCTGTTGGCGCTGAATTTGAAACGAGCGGCAACCTGACATCGGCGTACCGCGACAGCCCTCAGACACACGGTATAATCTCTGAGAGGGACAACGCACCGCACCGATGCTCAATCCAACCATCCTCTGCCCGATCCTCATTGGCCGGACGGCGGCGATCGAAGTCATCGATCACGCGATTGGTGCGCTTCGCACCGGCGCGGCGACAGCGCACACACTGATCCTGACAGGCGAAGCCGGCATCGGCAAGTCCCGATTGGTGGCCGAAGCGAAGACGCGCGCCAGTCAGCAAGGCTTCACCGTGGTGCAGGGCCAGTGCTTCGAGTCCGATCGCGCCTTGCCCTACGCCCCGTTGATCGATCTGTTGCGGGCCTTCGGCCTGCGCTACTCGCCCTCGGAACTGGCCGCCGCCCTCGACACGACGGCAACCGAGTTGATCAAGCTCATGCCCGAACTCGGCACGCGGCTGCCTCAAGTCGCCGCTTCACCGGCTCTTGAACCGGAGCAGGAAAAACGCCGCCTGTTTCAAGCGCTGGTACAGTTCATCGTCAACCTCGCAGCGCCTCACGCCGAATGCCCGGCCTCGCCCGCACTCGTCATTATCGAAGACGTGCAGTGGAGCGACGACACCAGCCTTGAGTTTCTGGTACACCTCGCCCGGCGGATTGCGCCCCGGCCCATCGGGCTGTTGATCACCTGTCGCAGCGATGAAGTTCACACCAGTCTTAACCATTGTCTGGCGCTGCTCGATCGCGAGCGGCTGTCGATCGAAATTGCTTTAGCGCGGCTCACGCTCAGCGAAGTTGAAGATATGATTCGCGCCATCTTCAATCAACCGGCCGTACGCGCGGAGTTCGTTGCGGCCATTCACGATCTGACGGATGGCAATCCATTCTTCGTAGAAGAAGTGCTGAAGTCGTTGGTTACGGCCGGCGAGATCTATTACGCCAACGGCCTGTGGACGCGCAAGCCGCTGACTGAACTGCACACGCTGCGCGCCCGCTCAGTGCAAGACGCGGTGCAGCGCCGCACCCAACAGTTGAGCGAGGCCGCGCGCCGGTTGTTGACGCTGGCGGCGGTCGCCGGCCGGCGCTTCGACTTTGCTTTGCTTCAGCGGATCACGCAGTCTGCCGAACCGGATTTGTTGGCCTTGATCAAAGAGTTGATTTCGGCGCAGTTGGTCGCGGAGGCGCTGCCCGATCAATTCGCCTTCCGTCACGCCCTGACGCGGCAAGCGATCTACACGGACTTGCTGTCACGTGAGCGCAAAGCGCTGCACCACACGGTGTTCGAAGCGATGGAGCAGCTATACGCGGACGAGTCCGAGACGCATCTCGCCGATTTGGCCTATCAGGCCCACGCGGCCGAAGCCTGGGCTAAAGCGCTGGCTTATGCTCAACGGGCGGGCGAAAAAGCGCAAGCGCTGGATACGCCGCACGCCGCCATCGAGCATTTCACCCATGCGCTTGAGGCCGCACTCCATGTATCTGCTGCGTCTGTCGGGAAATTGCAGCGTGCACGCGGCCTGGCCTATCAAGCCCTCGGCGAATTTGACGCCGCGCGCGATGATCTGGCGCAGGCGCTCGCAGCCGCCCAGGCGTCAAACGATCAGGCCGCCGCATGGCAGGGTCTGCTCGATCTGGGTTTCTTGTGGACCGGACACGATTACGCCCGCGCGGGCGACTATTTGCAGCGCGCCCTGGTGGTGGCTCGCACGCTTGATGATCCCGTCGCGCTCGGCCACACGCTGAATCGCATCGGGAACTGGCACATGTTGGCCGGACAGCCGCTGGTCGGTCGCGCCGCCCACGCGGAAGCGCTGACCATTTTCGAAACCATGCCAGACCTGCCCGGTCTGGCCGCGACGCTGGACTTATTGGGGATCACGAGCTATGCGGCGGGCGATGCCATAGCCGGCGCACAGCACTACGAGCAGGCGGTGGCGCTCTTTCGCCAGTTGAACGATCGGCAGGGCCTGATCTCAAGTCTCGCGTCGTGGTCGGCGCGGGGCGGCACTTACATCTGCATGACCTCGGTCTATCCGGTGACCCAATTGACCGACTGCCGCCGCGCGGGTGAAGAAGCCATTCAACTGGCCCGCCAACCTGGCTGGCGGCCTGCCGAAGCGAATGCCCTGATCTTCGTGGCGCTGGGGCTGGGTCCCCGCGGTGAGTTTGGTCGCGCACTGGACATGGCGCAGGCCGGTCTGGTCATCGCCGACGAACTTGAGCATGGCGTCTTCAGAGTTACTGCGCATATGGCAATCGGCGCGATCCAGCGTGACCTCCTCGCGCTCACTTCATCACGGCAACATCTCGAAGCGGCGTACGAACTGGCGCAGCCGATCGGCTCAGCCTTCATCGGCGATGGGGTGTCCGCGCATCTCGCGTTGACGTGCCTGGCACAGGCTGATACTGCGCGCGCCGAACAGGTCTTGCCCACCGTGGCCCTGACCGAAGACACGCTGCTACAGACCGAACCGCAGCGGCTGGTCTGGCTGGCCCGCGCGGAACTGGCTCTGGAACAGCACGACCCTGATCTAGCCCTAATGATTGTCGAGCGGTTGATCGCTTCCGCACCCCACACGCCCGATGGTGGCGTGATTCCGATCCTGTGGTTGACACGCGCCCGATCGCTCACGCAGCTCGATCGAGCGGGCGAAGCCGAACAAGTTTTGATCGCCGCCCGTGAGGCTGCTATAGCGCAGGATTGGCCGTCGCTTCAATGGCGTATTCATCTCGCGCTGGGGCAGCTCTATTACAACCTGCGGCGTCACGCCGAAGCCGAACGCGAACTATCGGCCGCGCGAGTCGTCATTCAACGGTTAGCGGACAATGTGCCTGAGGATGAACTGCGCGAGAATTTCGTGCACAGCGCCAGCGCCCTGTTTCCAACACCACCGACGTTGACTCCGCGCCAGACAGCCAAACAGAAATTCGGCGGCCTGACCGGGCGCGAGCGTGAAGTTGCCGCGCGAGTCGCGCAAGGCAAATCGAATCGCGCGCTGGCCGATGAGCTCTTTGTGACCGAGCGGACGATCGAGAAACACATCGAAAGCATCCTGTCAAAGTTGGAGTTTTCCTCGCGCGCGCAGATCGCCGTGTGGGCCGTCGAAACAGGTCTGGCCGTCCGCGACCAGTCCGGCTGAAAATCTTCGTACTGCCCCGGCAAAATCTGCGTGTTTTCCCCCATGCGTGGGCCGGCTGAAGCTGATACACTGTCAGCAAGTTCAGCGCTCCTGAACAACTCTTTCACACGGGGGGAAATCCAATGTCAGTCGAACAGCACAAAGCGATCGTGCGCCGCTACCGCGAGATTCACAACACCAGTCAGTTGGATCAATTGGGCGACGTGCTGGCCGCCGATTTCGTCGCGCACAGCATGATGCCGGGCCTGCCGTCCGGCATCGAAGGCGGCAAGCTGGCGCATCAAGGCGGACTGGCCGCTTTTCCAGACACACACGTCACGACGGATGACCTGTTGGCCGAAGGTGACAAGGTCATCGAGCGGTGGACGCTGACCTGCACGCACACAGGCGTCGCCTTCATGGGCGCGCCAGCCGCCACCGGGAAGAAAGTCCAGACGACGGGCATCAGCATCTACCGCATCGCCAATGGCAAGATCGTCGAGCACTGGGCCAACATGGATTTCTTCGGCGTGCTGGCGCAGCTCGGCG
>JACRBO010000188.1 GCA_016219235.1 Chloroflexota bacterium | reverse complement strand
GGGCCCACAGGCCTATGCCGCGCTGGCGACCGTGCTGAACACCGCCAAACGCCACGGCGAAAACGCCTTCGCCAAATTGGTGCACTTGATGGGCAAACCGATCTTGCAGTACGTGACACCTTCAACCCCGTGAATAGTTACAACAGTTCTATACTGGCAACGGGTCAGCGAAAGTGTGCTTGACCAGTTGTCGATCAGTTGGTCTCGAATCTAACATTAGACAAGGTCGTATATGGAAAGTTTCGATCCGACTCAACCTGGGCGGCAGGAGCGTGCCGCCGCGACGGGCTCACTCAATCTGTTACCCCGTGAGGGGAATGCGCCACAAGAGAGCGAGCGGTTTTACAACATGACGTCCGAAGAGCTACGCGACGCCTTCCAGCTGGCCGCTGCGGGCACCAGAAAGCAGCAAAGCGATTTCTTCAACAGATTCAAGTATGTCCATGACATCCTTCACGGGAACCCGGGGGCCGGCGTCAAGCAAGGTAGTTACCTCCTGAACGAATGTCTAAAGATCGATCCCGTGGCATATCGGGACATTCACAAGGGAGATGCCTTCTACTGGCTCGGAATCGGATCTTTCCTGGTTCACGACGTCGAAATCGGGACCTTCTTTTTCGATGCGGCCGTTTCCGAGGATCTCCACGCGCACGCAGATCCTGATTCTGACTCTACTCCTGCTTTCCGGTTCATTCTGTTGCAAGGCGAGGAACCGAAGCAGGCGGCGCAAGAACTCGTTCAACAGGCCCAGGCAAGAGTGCAGGATCTCATTGACAACTACAACACCAGATCCGGCGCAAAAAACACGCCCACCCCGTTCAGCATCGCAGACCTCCGGCGCCGGTTTTTGCGGCGCGCGGTGCAGGCTAACGGTGAAAAGTGGCGATCGTTGGTCACCGCCTTTATCTCTTTCATTCTTGAGTGGGATTATCGCAACGCCCTTTTTGACCTTCGTCCTGGCGGGGGAACGGCAGAGCCTTTCTTTCTGCATCTGTTCAAGGGCTGCGTTCTCTTCGAAAGCTTGCTCAAAACCAATCCCTCTAGCGACATCCAAGACAAAGAAGCCCCGCTCGCGAGAGTGATCAACTGTCTATACTCCCAACTCGATTTCAGGGCTCCCCTCAATTTTGACCCTAAGCGTGCCAAACTTCCTGACGTAGTGACCGCCCTCGCTTCCATTGACGAAAGCGTGCAGACCGCATTTCAGTACACAGAAAAGGTCAGGAATACTATCGGGCACAACCTGAGTTGGGATGTCGAAATAGACAAGATCACCTACAGTCGGATCTTTCGCATGATTAGCTCTGCATGCCTCCATACCATAGCCACACTCTACAAGTAGTCCTCAATCGAAGACGCGGCCCGCGCTTCATTGACCAATAAAACACGCGCCGATCGTGACCCTGATCGGCGCGCGTCTGTCTGTGAAGTGGTACCGCGGCTACTCTGCCCCGCGTGCCTTGCGTGGCTTGCGCGGTTTCGACTCTGCCGGCTGCGCTTGCGCGGCTTGATCGGCTTGCGCTTGCATCAACCGCTTGACCGTTTCCTCTATGATCGCTGCCATATCGGGCACGACTGCGGCCGGCTGCGCGGCTTGCGGTTGCGCGCCCTTGCCCAGCGCGGCCACCCGCGTTTGCTCCAGCGCCGCCTGCGTCGCTTTCACCTGCAACGCCTGAGCCGTGGCGGTGGCCTGCACGCTGACCGCGTCGCGCGTTTGTTGTGCGCTGATCTCCAGCGCGGTGCGCGTTTGCTGCACGATGGCCGTGGCTTGCAGCGCGGCTTGTTGTTGGCCCGCCGCCATCATCGCCGCCGACGACGAAGACTAGAACACATAGGCCGATCAGCGTGCAGCCCACGCTGATCGGCCTTTTCTCTTGCCCCGCTTAGCGCTGCCTTCGAAACCTGCTCCTCGGTTGATTTTACGGATAATTATGCCTCTGTAACTTCTCTGTAACCCATCGTCGCAAAGGATCATAGTAGACTCGTAGGAAATCGAGAGGCGTGTGCAGGGTCAAAGCGCAAACAAAATCGCAACACGGAGCTAAGTAAAATGGACGGATGTGCTCTAGTTGCAAGTGGAGTTGGTTTATCTAGGCCACAATAAAACCGCCTCGCGCAAGTCGTACAAGGCGTCGCTCGCCTGTCAAATGAATGACACGACCGGCTTCTAAATTCAACGAACAAGGAACAGGCTATGTATTCCAAAAGTTTGATCGCTGCGCCCAGAATTGGGCTGGCCCTGCTGCTGGCCATCGCGTTGAGCGTGATGGTTGGAGTTATGCCGGTGCTGGCGATGCAGATTTTCGTGCAAGTTGAAGTTGGCGGCAGTCTCATCACTCTGGATGTAGAACAGAGTGACACGATCGATCAGGTCAAGGCGAAAATCCAGGATAGCGAAGGCATACCGCTAGACCAACAGGTCTTGATGTTTGCGGGCATAGTCCTGGAAGATGGCCGCACGCTGGCTGACTACGAAATCACGAAGAATTCAACTCTCAAGTTGGTGATTCGCGCAACCGACGTGGCTTCAGTCGGCACCAGTCAGGTGGCAATTGGTAGCACCAACATACTGGCACAATTCAACACCGGCCATACATGTACAACTGCTAACATCACAGTCACCAAGACTAATATCTTTCCTGGTGTAACGAGTGATCCTGGTGAGATGCCGCTGTACTGGACAATTACGAACGACTGTGCGGGCGAATACAGCCTGAATTTGACGCTGTGTTACACGGACGGTGAACTCGCCCAAAGCAATGCTGTGATAGAAGCTGATCTGGTGGCGTTCAAGAACATCGGCGGTGCTCTCTGGACGAACCAGGGTGGCAACGTGGATACCGACGCGAATTGCGTCACTTTGAGCAACGTAACCTCCCTCAGCAATTGGACGCTAGGCACCCCCACCGGCCCTACGGCGATAGTGCTGCGTTCGATGTCTGCGGTGGGCAGCGTGCGTAATGGGTTGATAATCCTACTTCTCACGCTGGCGATCGGCGTGGCGGGTGGTTGGCTTGTGCGCCGTCGCGCCAAGTCCAAGAAACTGGCGTAATTGTCCTCAAGCGTTTGGTGCGTCCTTATCGGACTGCGCCGCCCTTGTCGATCCTCTTTCCCTTCCCTGTTCGGTCACGAACGCAGGAGGGGCGCAGATGGTTGAGGCTGGCCTCGCCTTCCAGCGCGGTGCGCGTGGTGATGATCGTGAACTGCGCGGCTTGCAGCGTGGCGGTCAGCGCCAGCGATTCGCGCAGCGCGTTGTTTTCCATCGCCACACGGGTGGCACTGGCCGAGACTACTTCGGCCGTGGCCCGCGTGTTGATCGCGCCTTGCGTCGCCTGAGCATGCAGCGCGACCGCATCTTGCGTGGCCTTCATGTAGGCCTGCCGCACGCGCGCATCCGTATCGGCGTTGGCCGCCGCGATGGTGGATTGCGCGACCGCTTGATTAGCGCGGCAGTCCGGCAGATTCGGATCCGCCGTGCAGCGATCCATCGGCGGTGTGCAGGCGGTCAGCAGGCTAAGGATGATCAACAAGATCGAGTGACGCATCGTGATCTCCTAAAAACCCAGATGGCGCGGCAAGCGAATTGATCGAGCGCGCCGACGCGGCATTGAGGTCTGACCGGCGGCCGGCAGTTGATAAGTCGTTGACGGCTGCTGCCGCTGCGTGTCGATCAAGGTCACAGGCGGTTGAGACGGCGGCAGTTGAGCCGTGCGCCGATCGACAACAGTCCGCACCATATCCAATACCTCGCGCTGGCGACCTAACGTGACGATCAGCCCGATGGCGACCAGCCCCGCAACGGCAATTAGCAGCGCGATCGCTTGCAGACCGCCCACGATCGTCGCACTGCCGAGTATGATGATCGCGGCCACAACGATCACCGTAAAGGCCCGCGAGGCGATCAATGTGCGGGCGGTGAGCGCCAACAAGATCAGCGCGCCGAGGATCACCAGCGCCAGCAGCGGTAACAGGCTACTCACATCAAACGGCGGTAATTCGATCGGGAGTTTGAGGTCAATCATGATCTTTTCCTGCCGGCCGTGTTTCCAGGGAAACAGCGGGCGTCACCGGTCTGACTTGCTCTTCGCTGATTCGAGCGCGATGACCACGCCGTGCCGCTCGTCCCACAGCCGTGCGCCGATGCGCGGCGACAACATCGGCTTCAACCGATTGGTCGTGATCACCGTCGGCAATTGATGCAGCAAACGGGCCTCGATGATCTGGAATAACTTGTCTTGCGACCACGTAACGGCATACGGTTCGCCCGCCTGGGTCTGCTCGGCGCCCAGATCATCCAGCACCAGCAGTTGCGCCTGTTGCAGCAGCAGGAGGTGTTGGTGGTAGGTATCGTCGGCGTAGCCGCTGCGCAGTTCATCGAGCAGATCGGGCACGCGCGTAAACCAGATCGGTTCGCCCCGCTTCAACACGGCATTCGTGATCGCGGCAGCGAGATGGGTTTTGCCCGTCCGGTTCGGCCCGATCAGCGTGAACAGCGGTCGGCCCTGCCACGGATCGGCCGCGAACTGTTCGGTCAGCCGCAGGGCCACGCGTTGATTCGGCGCGGCTTGATAGGTCGTGAACTGCATGCGGCGAATCTCCGGTGGCAAGTGCTGCGCAGTCTGTTGCGCCAGGCGGCGCAGCGCACAGATGCACGGCACCAGCCGGCCAAACCAGGGATGATCGGGCGGCAGATTTTCGGCGCGATAGGCGCCCGGACAAGTCGTACCGGGGCAATCCAACACACGGGGTGGTCGCATAGCTTCAAACCTCCTGAGGCAAAACTTGCGCACTGGCATAATCCAGCGCGTTGTGATCGCCCAGACCCGCCAGGGCGGGGCGCTGGCCGTTGGGCCGCGGCAGCCGATCGCGTTGATGGATCAACGTCGCGCGTAGATAGTCGATCGGGTTGCCTTCGATCGCCAGGCTGGCGATCGAGCAGGCTGTGAGCCAGAGTGTTTCCGCGCCGTGCTCATCCACCAGACCGCCAATCGCGGCGTAGTCCGATTTGGTCGGTACCGCGCGCAAGCGGCCCTGTGCATCCAGGCCGAGGCCGAGCGTCGAGCCGATTTGCTGCGTCAACATGCCGATCACGTAGTGGCAGCGTTTGGCCGCTTTGAGATCAGCGCGGCCTTGCATCCGACGGAGATCGTCGAGGACCTGGCGGCGGCGTTCCGGCAGCGGGGTCAACATCAGCGCCGCCAGGCGCAAGCCATCGGCGGTGAAACCCTCGTCCAGTTCGCGCGCGTTGGCCACGAGACTCCAGAAAGCCTCGGCGACTTTGGACTGCGCCAACGCCCGCTTCAGTTCAGCGGCGAGACGATCGCCTGCCGCCGACGTGTTCGCTGTGTCCCCAGCACGATGAGCGCCGAAGACATTGCCGGCAGAGTCAGGCGTCGACCGATCAGTCGCAGTTCCGATCGCCAGAGCGGGCACGTTTGAAGGGGTGGCTGGCGTCGCGTCAGCCGGCGGGGCGGTCACCGCCCCACTTTCGTTAGAAAGTGTAGAAGACGAAGGTATAAGCTTTGTGAGGGATAATCCCTCATGGACCGTGAGGGGTAACCCCTCACGGGGTCGGGCAGCCGTGAGGGATAACCCCTCACGGTTGTCAGCCTGTGACACGACCGAGCCGAGCAGCAGATAGGCATGCCGCCCGCTGAACTGCCCCCGGCTGTCACGGAACTTATCGGGCAGGTCGAGCACTCTCAGGAAGCCGTCAGCGGCCAGCCGCTTCGCACACTGCGGAATGCCGGTGACCCGTTCGATGCCCGTGACGGCCGCCAGGCCCAGATCCGTGACGCGCGCATAGAGCCGGCCTTTGTCGCGCGGCCCGACCAACTTCAGATCACACAGCAAATCGAGATCATCGCCGTCCAGCGGCCGGGCATGCAGCCCCAGGCCAATCAGCAGGCCGAGGTCTGACCAGCGCCGCTGAAAGCGGCGCAGCCAGCCGGTCTCGATCGCCGCGTAGCCGACCTGGAAATGGATGTCGGGGCGAGCCTCGGTGAGTGTGCCCGCGTCATCGCCGATGAGCGTTTGAGTGTAGACAATGCGAAACACTTGCGACATGCGTTAACTGCCTCTCACAGTTGAACCTCGCGCGTCACCACGCTATTAAATCG
>JACRBO010000199.1 GCA_016219235.1 Chloroflexota bacterium | reverse complement strand
GGAACATCACCTGGTGATCAACGGGGAAGAGGTCGACAATCGGTTTGTAAATGTGATTCACTATCTGGATTTTGCGCGCGTGCTGGACAAGGTCGAAAAGATCGAACCGATCGCGGGCGGCTATCGCGTCTTCACGCGCGGCGGCAAAGAGCACGAACACGCACCCGCCAACTACGACGCCAAAGCGCTGATCGTCGCCACCGGCACGCAGGGCAAGTTCATGGAAGTGCCTGGTGAGCGCGAGTATCTGATGCGCGGCCTGTGCTTCAGCGCGATGAGCTATGCCCCGCTGTTTATCGATCGCACCGGCGTGGTGGTGGGCGACGCGAAGCTGGCGCTGATGGCGGCGCTGGAACTGGCGCAGATCGCCCGGCACGTGACGCTGGTTGCGCCCACGCACGGCGAACTGGACACACCCCTGGGCCTGCATTTGCGGACGATGCCCAACGTCCTGATCCTGGAAGGTTACGCCGCGGTGCAGGTCAATGGCGACGATTATGCTCGCAGTCTGGTCGTCCGGAAGAACGGCGATCAGCGCGAATTGAAGGCCGATGTAATCTTCGTCGAGCTGGGGCTGAAGCCCAATTCCGAATTTCTCGCCAGCCTGATCGAACTGGAAGCCGACGGACGCATCAAGATCGACAACAACAATCGCACGTCGCTGCCCGGCATTTTCGCGGCCGGCGACGTAACCAACGTGTACGCCGAGCAGGTGCTGATCGCCGTGGGCGAAGGGGCCAAGGCCGCCCTGGCCGCGTATGAATATCTGCTGGGCCAGCCGGTGGAAGAACGCGCCGGCGCCAGCGAGTGGCGTTAGAACAAATCAGCGAATCAACGATTAAGCGATCGAGCGAATCAGCGGAGAACTGATTCGCTTTTTCGCTGACTCGCTTGATCGCTGATTCAACATCATTGGAGATAAGCATGTTTTCAAGTTTCGACGAAGCGCAGAAACACGTTCGCGATGAGCAATTCAAGATGATCGATCTGAAGTTCAGCGATCTGCACGGACGCTGGCATCACGTCACGGTGCCCGCCTCGCAGTTCAACGAGACGTTGATGCGCGACGGCGTCGGCTTCGACGGATCATCGGTCGGGTTGAAGTCGGTCAAATCGGGCGACATGGTGCTGCTGCCCGATCTATCGACCGCCTTCCGCGATCCGTTCTGGGAAGCGCCCACGTTGAGCTTTGTGTGCTCGGCCTTTGAAGCCGATACCAAACTGCCCTTCCCGCGCGATCCGCGCAACATCGCTAAACGGGCGGAAGAGTATATGCAAGAGACCGGCCTCGCCGATGAGAGCCGCTGGGGGCCGGAGTACGAGTTCTACATCTTCGACAATGTGGCCTTTGAAAACGGCGTCAACGCGGCGTCCTACCGCGTGGATAGCAGCGAAGCCGACTGGCAAAGCGCAGCCGGCGGGCACGGTCATCTCATTCCGCTGCACGGCGGCTATCACGCCATCCCGCCGAAAGATCAGCTGTACAACCTGCGCAGTGAAATGTCGATCGTGCTGGAAGAGATGAGCATCGAGGTGAAGTATCATCATCACGAAGTGGGCGGGCCGGGCCAGTGCGAGATCGAGACGCCGATGATGGGTCTGCTGCAATCCGGCGACGCGACGCAGATCGTAAAGTACGTGACCAAGATGGTGGCGCATCGCCGCCGTCAAACGGCCACGTTTATGCCCAAGCCGCTGTATGGTGAAGCGGGTAACGGCATGCACTTTCATCAGCACTTATTCAAGCAAAATCAAAATGTCTTTTACGAGGAAAACGGCTACGGGCATTTGAGCGATGCCGCGCTGTATTACATCGGCGGCCTGCTGGCCCACGGCCCGGCCGTGCTGGCTTTTACCAACCCATCGACCAATTCGTATCGGCGGCTGGTGCCCGGCTTCGAAGCGCCCGTCAATGCCTTCTTCTCGCTGGGCAACCGCAGCGCGGCCATTCGCGTGCCCAAGTACGCCGATCAACCGGATACCGCCCGCTTCGAATTCCGCCCGCCCGATGCGACCTGCAACATCTATCTGGCGCTGGCCGTGCAGTTGATGGCCGGGCTGGACGGCATTCGGCGCAAACTCGATCCGCGCGCGCTGGGCTTTGGCCCGATCGATCAGAATATCTTCGGCTGGAGC
>JACRBO010000198.1 GCA_016219235.1 Chloroflexota bacterium | reverse complement strand
TGCGATGGCGGGTCGAGCGCCATCTCTATCGACTGGGGCATTCACGGCCCCAACTTCTCGCCGGTGTCGGCCTGCGCAGCAGGCGCGGACGCGATCGGTCTGGCGTATCAATCGATCAAACTGGGTCAATGTCAGGTGGTCGTGGCGGGCGGCAGCGAAGTGCCGATCATGATCGTCGGGATGGCAGCCTTCGATCGGCTGGGCGCGATGAGCCACAACAACGATCATCCGACGGAAGCGTGTAAGCCCTTCGATAAGACTCGCGACGGGTTGGTCATGGGCGAAGGCGCAGGCGTCGTGATCCTGGAGGAGCTGGATTATGCACTGGCGCGCGGCGCGCGGCCGATCGCCGAATTGATCGGTTACGGCTGCACCTCCGATGCGTTTCATTTGACCGCGCCCGCTGAAAACGGCGTCGGTGCGGCCCGCGCGATGAAGTTCGCGCTGAAAGATGCGGGCCTGCAACCCACCGATATTGATTGGCTTAGCGCGCACGCGACGGCTACCGCGCTTAATGACAAATACGAGAGCATGGCCATCAAGAGCGTGTTCGGCGATTACGCCTACAAGTTGCCCATCAGCGGCACCAAATCGATGACGGGCCACATGATGGGCGCGACCGGTGCAGTGGAGTTGATCCTCGGCATCAAAGCGATCGAGTGCGGCCTCGTGCCGCCCACGATCAACTACACCACACCCGATCCGGACTGCGACCTCGACTATGTGCCCAATACAGCCCGTACCGTCAAGGTCGATACGTTTATGAGCAATGCCTTTGGCTTTGGCGGGCATAATAGTGTGTTGATTGCGAAGCGTTTTGTGGCCTGACGAGTGAGTTCCGCTCTCACTCGTCACTCGTTACTCGTCACTCATCCGATCATGCTCCCAACCTTCAAGAACCCCGACCTGCTGTCCCGCGCACTGACGCATCGCTCGTACCTGAACGAACATCCAGAGGTGCCCAGCGAAGACAACGAGCGGCTGGAGTTTCTGGGCGATGCCATTCTGGATTTCATCGTCGCGCAGTGGCTCTATCGGCGTTTCCCCGATCTGCCGGAAGGGCGCCTCACGTCAATCCGCGCGGCGCTCGTTCGCACCGAGAAAATCAGCGAATTTGCAAATCAACTGGCGTTGGGTGATCAACTGCGCTTAGGTCGCGGCGAAACTGAAAGCGGCGGACGGGCGCGACAATCGCTCCTGGCGGATGCCTTCGAGGCGGTGCTGGGCGCGCTGTATCTTGATCAGGGTGTGCGCGCCGTGCAGAGTTTTCTGAAACCGCTGCTCGACGCCGAGATCGATCGGATTGCCGCCGACCAAAGTGATCGAGACGCGAAGAGCATGTTGCAAGAAATCGCGCAGAGCCGCTTCGGCATCACGCCGCACTATCGCACCGTGGAGGCGAGCGGTCCCGATCACGCCAAGATTTTTACGGTCGAAGTCTATTTGAACGATCAAGCCATTGGCCGCGGCGAAGGTCACAGCAAGCAAATCGCCGCGCAGGCCGCCGCCGCCAACGCGCTGAAGGATCTGAACGAAGTTTCTTAGTGGCGCGATCGATCAGACCTCGGAGGTTTTGACATCGATCGGCGGGCAGACAGGCCGCAAAAACCTCCGAGGTCTTTCTCAACTTGCCATGCCTCCTGCTTGCGCCTATAATCACCAGCGCACTCTATCGCACTTTCACTTGAGGTAATTTCTCCATGTGGCAGACCTATTTCACTCCCACCACGCTTGACGACACGTTGCGCTTGCTGGCGCAACACGGCAAAAATGCGCGCATCATCGCGGGCGGCACCGATTTAATTATCGAACTGGAACGCAAGATTCGATCAGCGCAAGTGCTGATCGATATTTCGCACATCCCCGGCCTCGATCAGATTCGGCTCGAAAAAGGCGTCTTTCATCTGGGGCCGCTGGTTACGCACAATCAGGTCGTGGCCTCGAAGGAGATTGTCGAGCGCGCCTATCCGCTGGCGCGCGCGTGCTGGGAAGTGGGCGCGCCGCAGATTCGCAATCGCGGCACGATTGCGGGCAACCTGATCACGGCCTCGCCCGCCAATGACACGATTGCACCCCTGTGGGCGCTGGGCGCGTCGGTGACACTGCGCTCGGTGCGCGGCGAACGCACGCTGCCGTTCTACGAGTTCTACAAGGGCGTGCGCAAGACGGCGATGGATGATGACGAAATGTTGATCGATATTTCGTTTCCGGCCACGAACAAGGACGCTCATGGCACATTCATCAAGTTGGCCCTGCGCCGCGCGCAGGCGATCTCGGTGGTCAGCACGGCCGTGATTCTGGAGATGCACCGCGACGCGATCGTGAAGGCGCGCATCACTTACGGCGCGGTGGCCCCCACGATCGTGCGCGCGCCCGATGTGGAGAAGCATCTCGTGGGCAAGTCATTGACCGAAGAAGTGATCGCGCACGCGGGCGAACTCGCCACGCATGCCGCCAAACCGATCGACGATGTGCGCGGCCCGGCGGACTATCGCGTGGAGATGCTGCGCGTGACGACGATGCGAGCGCTGCGGCAGATTCGCGACGGGCAAGAACGCGCGGATTACCCCGAACATCCGGCGCTGCTATGGGGCCAATCGAACGGCCACTTCCCCACATGGCCCGAGCCGCAAGTGCTGGTACACACCGAGGGCGGCCACGAATCGATCGAGACGACCGTGAACGGCAAACGTTATTCGATTCGCGGTGCGAACGACAAGACTTTGTTGCGCCTGCTGCGCGAAGACGTGGGCCTGATCGGTACGAAGGAAGGCTGCGGCGAAGGCGAATGCGGCGCGTGCACGGTCTTCCTTGATGGCCTCTCCGTGATGGCGTGCATGGTGGCTGCGCCGCGCGCGCATGGCGCGAACATCACGACCATCGAAGGGCTGTCGCACGGCGATGAATTGCATCCGGTGCAAAACGCCTTCGTTCAACACAATGCCGTGCAGTGCGGTTATTGCACGCCGGGCTTCGTCATGGCGGGCGCGAGTCTGCTGGACGAGAATCCGCACCCGACAAATTATCAGGTGCAGCAAGCCATCAGCGGCAACTTGTGCCGCTGCACCGGTTACTACAACATCGTCGCGGCCATTCATGCGGCGGCAGAAAAGCAACCTGCGAATTAGGACACAGATTTGCACAGATGAACACAGATTTTTGAGTTAGTTGCCAGTACTGCACCTCAATCCAAAAGGAGACTTCATGTCTGCGGACGGGAAGCATGCCGACCTTACCGGAGTGGTGATTGGTGCATTTTTCAAAGTCTACAACACGCTGGGGTACGGATTCAACGAGAAGGTGTACGAAAGAGCACTGGCGATTGAACTTAAGAAAGCCGGTCTACAAGTGGAAACGCAGAAAAACATCACGGTTTATTACGAGACCGACATCGTCGGTGAGTATGTGGCCGATATGCTGATCAATCAGGCGGTCATCGTAGAACTGAAGGCCGTGCGGCAATTAGCCGAAGAACACGAAGCGCAACTGTTGAATTATCTCAAGGCGACTACGATTGAAGTGGGATTGTTGCTCAACTTTGGCATCAAGGCCGAACACAAACGCAAAGTCTATGACAACGATCGAAAAGGCGCCATGACATGGCTGACTCCCCGGCCTGCCGTACAATAAAATCTGTGCAATCTGTGTTCATCTGTGTCCAATCTTAGCGGCTGGCGTATCTGGTGGCTGGCAGCGAGGCCGCGTACATTGCCGGCGGCGATTGTGCCGGTGTTGGTCGGCAGTGCGGTTGCCGCACATGAAGGCCGTGTGAATCCGGTCGTCTTCGCCGCGACGTTGATCGTGTCACTGCTTTTGCAAATCGGCGCGAACTATGCCAACGACCTCTTCGATTTTCTGAAGGGCGCGGACCATCAACGGCAGGGGCCATTGCGCGTCACGCAAAGCCGATTGGTCACGCCGCGCCAGATGACTATCGCGCTGATGGTTGTGTTTGGGACGGCGGGTTTGATCGGCGTGTATTTGGCGCTGGTGGGCGGCTGGCCCATCGTCATTATCGGCGTCGTGTCGATGCTGGCCGCGATCGGCTATACGGCCGGGCCGTTTCCGTTGGCTTATCGCGGGCTGGGCGATGTGGCGGCGTTTATCTTCTTCGGCCTGGTCGCCGTGGTGGGTACGACGTATCTGCATTTGCTGACATTTTCGCCGTGGTCGCTCATCGCCGCGTTGCCGGTGGCGCTGTTGGTGACCGCCATCATCATCGTCAACAATCTGCGCGATATTCAAACAGATCGGGCCGCAGGTAAGATTACGCTGGCGGTACGGATAGGTGATCGAGCCACGCGGATCGAGTATACGTTATGCCTGATCGCGGCCTACATTATCCCGATCGGCCTGATGGCGACCACCGGATCAATCGGGTGGTGGTGGTTGCCGGGATTGACTGTGCCTTATGCGTACACGCTCATCCGCACCATTTTGAATGGTCAAGCGGGGCAGGCGCTCAATCAAACGTTGGGCCGCACGGCCCAGTTACATTTGTATTTCGGAATCTTATTCGCGGCAAGTTGGCTGTTGGCGTAAGCGAGGCATGATGCGAACGAATTCAGTGCAGGAAGTCGATGTTGTCACGGGCGCATTCAGTTACACAGGCAAGTACATTGCGCAGCGACTGCTGGCGCAAGGGCGGTTGGTGCGCACGCTGACGGGCCACGCCAATCGCGCCAGCACGTTCGGCGTGAAGGTCGACGCGTTTCCCTTCAACTTCGATCGACCGAGTGAACTGGTGCGCAGTTTGCAGGGCGTGACGACGCTGTACAACACGTACTGGGTGCGCTTTACGCACGGCTCGATTACATTTGACGAAGCGGTGGAGAATACGCAGAAGTTGATCCGCGCCGCAGTGGAAGCCGGTGTCAAACGCTTCGTGCACGTCAGCATCACCAATCCGCACGTCGATAGCCCCCTGCCCTATTTCAAGGGCAAAGGCTTGCTTGAGCAAGTGTTGATGAATTCGAAATTATCCTACGCCATCATCCGCCCGACGGTGATCTTTGGCGACGAAGATATTCTGATCAACAACATCGCGTGGCTGCTGCGCCATTTCCCCATGTTTGTGATTCCCGGCGACGGCGAGTATCGCCTGCAACCCATCAGCGCCGACGACATGGCCGATCTGGCTGTAGCCGCCGGGCAGCGCCGCGAGAATCAAATCGTCGATGCGGTGGGGCCGGAGATCTATTCGTTTGAAACGCTAGTTAAGTTGATCGCGCAGACGGTGCGCAGCCGTTCGCTGATCGTTCATCTGCCACCCAAAGCGGCACTGACGCTGTCGCAATTTGTCGGGCGTTTCGTCAAGGACGTGGTGTTGACACAGGAAGAAGTGGATGGCCTGATGTCGAATCTGCTGGTGGTGGACGGCCCGCCGACCGGCCGTACCCGCCTCAGCGAGTGGCTGCGCGAGCACGCCGACACGGCAGGCAAACAGTACGCGTCGGAATTGGCGCGGCACTACCGGGCATAGTCCTGTCCGGCAAGTCGCCGACTTGCCCAACGTTTCTAGCGCAAGACCTGCGAGGTTTCAGAAACCCCGCAGGTCTTTTATTGCCGCCCCAAAATCCTCAGGGTACGGCGCTTCAAACTGAAGCCGCTCTTTCGTGATTGGGTGCTCGAATGCGATCGAGCGGGAATGCAGGGCGACACGATTGATCGAACTCAAACGCCTCACCCCCGGCCCCTCTCCTATCGACGGCTTTTGTCGATAGGAGAGGGGCCGGGGGTGAGGCGCATACCACGCATCCGCCACCAGCGGATAACCAATCGCCGCGAGGTGCGCCCGAATCTGATGCGTACGGCCTGTTTCCAATCGTGCTTCAAGCAAAGTGTACTGCGCAAAACGCTCCAGCACTCGCACGTGTGTAATCGCCACCTTGCCACGCTGCGGATCGACCACCGTGCGATGGCGGCGATCACCATCGGGCCGCAGCGGCAGATCAACGGTGCATTCATCCCAATCAGGTACACCAAGCACGATCGCGTGATAGATCTTCGTGACGGTATGAGCATCGAATTGCAAGTTGAGGGCGCGATGCGCCTCGGTGGAACGCGCCACCACGATCGCGCCGCTCGTGTCCCGATCGAGCCGATGCACGATCCAGACGCGCCCGTATTGCGCAGTTAATTCACCGCCGAGATACGGCGCGGTTTTATCGTAGCCGTCGGGCAAAGTCGGCAAGCCTGCCGGTTTGTTGGCGACGATCAATTCGTCGTCGATGTAGAGAATGGGAATGTCAGGCATAGGTTGGTCAATCGGTAATTGGTTGATCGGTAATTGGTCAATCGGTTCACCAGTTGCCAGTTGACCGGTTACCAGTTGACCAGTAACCAGTTGACCAATTACCGACTACCAGTATACAATCAGCCGCGAACCCGTCAACCCAGGAGATGAACATGCCTAAACACGAAGCGGTTTCACTCGCCATCATCGGCGGCAGCGGCCTGTACGACATCGAGCAACTGACCGACATCAAAGAAGTAGCCGTCAAGACGCCGTTCGGTGATCCCAGCGACGCGATCCGCATCGGCACACTGGCCGATCAGCGTGTGGCCTTCTTGCCCCGACATGGCCGCGGCCATCGCCTGACACCTACCGAAGTCAATTCGCGCGCCAACATCTGGGCATTGAAGTCGCTGGGCGTCGAGCGCATTCTGTCGGTCAGCGCGTGCGGCAGCCTGCGCGAAGAATTCGCCCCGCGCCACATCGTCATTCCCAATCAACTGATCGATCGCACCTCGGGCCGTGCCCTGTCATTCTTTGGCAACGGTCTCGTCGCGCATATCGGCCTGGCCGAGCCGTTCTGCGCCGAGTTTAGCAAACTCGTCTACGAAGCCGTGGAGCAAACGGGCGCGCACGTCCACTGGGGTGCAACGTTCGTCACCATCGAGGGGCCGCGTTTCAGCACCAAAGCCGAGAGCCAACTCTATCGACAATGGGGCTGCGACATCATCGGCATGACGGCCATCCCCGAAGCCAACCTCGCGCGCGAAGCCGAGATCTGCTATGCCTGCATGGCGCACGTTACCGACTACGATGTATGGCACGAGGAGGAGGAACCCGTGACCATCACGATGGTGATCGAGCGATTGCTGGCGAACGTGCAGGTGAGCAAGCAAGCCATCGTCAACCTCGTCCCGACGCTGCCTGCCAACCGATCGTGCGACTGCGGCGACGCGCTGTCCAATGCCATCATCACGCACCAAGAAGCCATCCCCAATCGCGTTAAGCGCGATCTCGCGCCCATCGTGGGTAAGTATTTGCCCGTCACGGCGCCCAGGGCGGCGAAGAAATCAGCCTCAAAGCGAAAGCAAAAGTAGTGACCGTGCAAGCCGATTCAACGCGGCCGATTGATGCGGCCCAAGGCTGGACCGTTCAAGCCAGCGGCGTGCTCAAAGAGCGGCTGCTGCTGGGTCTGGCCGGCGCGTTCACGTTGATCGGGCTGCTGCAACTCGGGCTGGTATCGATTTACAATCGCACCGCTCCGTTAATCGGCTACACGATCCAGCCGCTGTGGCTCATCGGCGCGGGCGCGGCCTGGCTGATCTGTTTCGGTGTGATCCATCGCCAACTCAATCGCTGGCTGCGCGATCGTGATCCGCTGTTGCTGCCGATTGTGGCACTGTTGTCGGGCTGGGGGCTGATCGAGATTGCGCGGCTGGCGCCCGGTTTTTTGCCGCGCCAGATGCTGTGGCTCGTCGTTGCCAGCGCGGTGCTGATCGGCGTGATGTGCGCGCCGTCGGATTTGAAGTGGCTGCGGCGCTATCGGTACACGTGGTTGTTCATCGGTCTGGGCTTGCTGGCGCTGACGTTCATCATCGGCGTGAACCCGGAGGGCGTGGGCTTGCCGCTGTGGCTGGGCGGATTGGCGGGCGTATTCTTTCAACCCGCCGAAATCTTGAAGTTATTGTTTGTGGCGTTCCTCGCTTCATATCTGGCTGAAAAACGCGAAGTCGCCCGCAGTCTGGGCTTGCGCGATCATCAACCGTTTCTCACGTTGCCCTATCTCGCGCCGCTGTTGGCGATGTGGGGCGTGTCGATGCTGTTGCTGGTCGCGCAACAAGACTTAGGCTCGTCGCTGCTGTTGTATTTTTCCTTTCTGGTGATGCTGTTTCTGGCGAGCGGCCAACTGCGCTATCTCGTCATCGGCGCGGCGCTGTTGATCGTGGCCGGGGTCGTCGGCTACGGGCTGATCGGGCGGGTGCAGAGCCGCATCGATACGTGGTTGAATCCGTGGGCAGATGCTTCAGGCACATCCTATCAGGTGGTTCAATCGATGATCGCGTTGAATAGCGGCGGCATCATCGGCACCGGGCTGGGCCAGGGCTATCCCAACATCATCCTACCCGCCGCGCACACCGATATGCCGCTGGCCGCCATCGGCGAAGAATTTGGCCTGGCCGGAACACTGGCGGTGGTCGCGTGCTTCGGCGTGATTACACTGCGCGGCTTGCGGAGTGCGATGCTGGCGCGCACGACCTTTGGCCGTTTGCTGGCCGCCGGGCTGGCCATCGCGATCGGGTTGCAGGCGTGGATCATCATGGCCGGTAATTCGGGCTTAGCGCCGTTAACGGGCGTGACGTTGCCCTTCATCAGTTACGGCGGCAGTTCATTGTTGATCAGTTTTATCGAAGTGGGACTGTTGCTTCACATCGGAGCCGATCGAGATTGAATACAAACATGTCGCCGCGCCGACTCGAAAACAGCATCATGCGCCTGGCCTTGCGCGCTACTGAAGCAACGCTGGGGCAAAGCGGCCTGAATGCGACCCTGCGCATGGCCGGGCTGGAAAATTACATCGAGCAGCCGCCGCGCAATGACAATCAACTGGGCACGCCCGGCACCGATCTCAGCGCGCTGCTGGCGACCATTCTGCACATGTATGGCGAACATGCCACGCGCGGCTTGTTCAGGCGCTGGGGAGGGTTGTTTGGTCAGGGCAGCGTAGAGACGCGCCCCACGGCGAAGATACTGCGCCCCATGTTGAATTTCCTGCCGCTGAATCGTCGAGTAGCGACCCTGTTGGAAACGCTGGTGCGCGAGGCCGATCAGGCTCGCGGCGAAACCTTGCACACGCTCACCGAAACCGACGACGCCTTTGTCGTGGTGTTCAACGACTGCCTGTACTGCAACGGCCTGCGCACCGGTGAACCGATCTGCCTGACAGTCGTCGGCACGCTGGAAGCCGTACTCAAGTGGGGCACAGGCCGCGACTATACGGTGAGTGAAACAACCTGCACGGCGTGCGGCGCTGACGCCTGCACGTTTGTGATCGACAAGCGGCCGCTCGATGTCTAGATCGATTCGACGGGTGGCCGCCGCGTTGATGGCAGCCTTCGGGTTGCTCGCCATCTCGATCGGCTGGTGGACGCTGGGCGGCATCGTCGCGCCCGGTATTGCCGGGCGCGACGATAATCCCCGCCGCATCTTCGAGGAGCAGCGCAGTCCGCGCGGCGCGATCGTCGATCGTACCGGCGAATTGCTGGCCGTATCCTCGCCCATCAGCGAGTCGTATGTGCGCCTCTACCCACTGCCCGCCGCCGCGCCCGTGGTGGGCTACTACTCGCTGAACTATGGATTGGCCGGCGTCGAAGAAGCGCTGGATGGGGTGCTGCGCGGCCCGCTCGATCCGATGGATCAATTGCTGCACCGGCCGCGCGTAGGCCGCACCGTGCGCACCACGATCGATCCCGCCGCCCAGCGCGATCTCGCCACGCGCCTCACGCAATCGGGCGCGGCGATCATCCTCGCCATTCCCGATGGCGCGGTGCTGGCCCTGGCGAGCACTCCGGCCTACGATCCCAACACGCTCGATCAGGATTGGAAGCAGCTCTCGATCGATCCCGCTTCGCCCTTGCTCAATCGCGTGACGCAGGGTCTCTATCAACCCGGCGCGATCTTTCAAACAATCTTGCTGGCGGACGCGATCGAGCGCAGCGCGGCGACGCTGACGCAGACCGTGGAGCGGCCCGATCGACCGGTGGGGCTTGATAACCTGATCGTGCAGTGCGCGCGTACCGGGCCGATGACGACGCTGGCCGACGCCTACGCCAATGCCTGTCCCGGGCCGATTGCCGATCTGGGGCTGACGCTGGGCGAAAGCGAATTGATCTCGTTGACGCAGCGCTGGCAACTCGATCAACCGCCCGCGCTGGAGATTCGCACGAGCGCCATCGCCACGCCGACCACGTCGCTCAGCACGTCGCTGGCGCTGCAAGCCTTTGCGGTGGGGCAATCGTCGCTGACGTTGTCGCCGCTGCAAGTGGCGCTGATGGCGGCCACGATTGGCAATCGCGGCCTGCGCCCGCCCGCGCACGTCGTCAGCGATGTGATGTCGATCGGCGACGTGTGGACGCCCTACACCAGCACCCGCGCCAGCAGCCAATCAATCATCAAGCCCGATACGGCGCGCGCGATCTTGCAGGCGATGCGGATCGAAGACGACATTGCCGGGCACGGCGGCGCGGCCTTCAGCGGGGCTAAACAGTTGTCGTGGTTCATCGGCCTGATGCCGGCGGATCAGCCGCGTTACGCCATCGCAGTGTTGCTCGAGACGCCAAAGGGCAACCCGGCCACGGAGGCGGAGACCATCGGGCGCGCGGCGTTGAGGGCGTTAGCGGGACGGTAGGGGGCGCGGCACGCGCCTGTTACCAGACAAAAACGCGGCGCACTCGATATGAGTGCGCCGCTGTCGTTTATCCGTTGTCTATTCGTGGACCGCGTTTTCCCGGCTCACGCCGGGGTGGGCGCGGATTTCAATCTACTCCGGTTCGTCAATATCGCCGCGCACCCAAGGGACTTCTGTCAAAAACTCAATCTGGATAAGGGGCTGCTCGAAGAAGGGTGGCCGAACACCTGCGACGTGCCCCGTGAATCCTATCGAAAACTGATCATCAACTTGTTCCAAATCAATCGCACCAATGCTTCTTGAATTGACTGGAAATGAGTCCGGCCCTGCAACTATGCGACCAATCATGTGCAGAAACCCACCATATACATGCCAACCGGACTGGTGTCGGTACAACTGATAGACTTCGGCTTCTTTCCTGAAGTCTATGCCGATCTGAGCAAACAATGCCTGAACTTCGGCGGGATACACTCGGTCTCGTACCTGAGCGAAATTGCGGCACGCTCCGCAACCACACGTCTCCGGTTCGCCAGCGTCCAGTTGGCGATAAGCCTCTTCATTCGCTGCCTTGTTGAAGCCAAGAACCCACTTCCGATACTTTATGGTCTCCATATGTTCGATACTCGTGTCACCTTGCATTTTGGGGATGCAACCGATTATTGGTTGTAGCGTGCGCGGCCCAACGCCCTCGATGCCAGCCGCCTGCAATCGCCAGACCTGTCAGGTGGCGCATTGAAACCCAGATAGATAGAGTACGCTTGCGCTACCTGACAGGTCTAACGCACCGACCTAAATCTCCACATACTCCGTGCGCGTCACACCCTGCGGATCGACCTTCAACAGCGCCAGCAGTTCGGAGATCAACGCGGCCTTCTTATCGGCATCGCGCGGCGACCAGGTGCGGCTCTTAATCTCCATATACCAACCCGGCAGATTCGGCGTCGTCACATGATCGACGTTGATGGCAAACTCGGTCTCTTTGTAGAAGATGTGATAGCGCCGCCGTTCTTTGTCGACCTCGCGTTCCTCCACCGGGCGGAAGTATTCCCGATAGAACCGCAGCGACCGATCGGCACGCGCCGTAAATCGCGACCGCGACAGCAGCACGGACTGCTCAAACTCGCGCTCTTTGGCGGGCTCGGTAAACGTCAGCGAATAGCGCGACTCCGTAACCGCCCCGGCCTTGTTCAGCAACTCGTCTTCGCGATAGCGAATGCGCCCTTGTTTGGGATCGGCAAACATGAAGTACGTATCGTACTGCCGCCGCACCGATGATCGCTCGATGCGAATGGGCGCTTGTTGCAGCACCCGATCGACCTGCGCGGCGTCCTCAACGGCCACCTTCACCTGCACCTCGTACGACTCTTCCTGCGCGATGCCGCCGATGGCGATGAGTTTATCCAGCAAGTTGCCTTCGCGCGTCATCAAGAACCGATCGATCTGCACGGCAATCGCCTGCGCCTGCTCCATCACCGTGGGAATGTCCACCGTCAGCACATCCCAATCTCGCATGACGGCCTGGCCGTTGCACCACACATCGCGCACGTCGCTGCTCTTGCACGCATACACGATCTGCGAATAGACCAGCTCCGGTTCGCGCGCAAAGCGCGGCGTATTGTGCAGGCCCGTCAGATCGACCACGATCACATCGGCGCGCTTGCCCGCTTCCAGTGAGCCGGTCAGATGATCCAGATGCACCGCCCGCGCCCCGCCGATCGTCGCCAGCATCAGCGTGGTCTTGGCCGGCACCGCCAGCGGATCGTGCGAGATGCCCTTGGCGATGAACGAGGCCAGCCGCATCTCCTCGAACATGTCCAGATCGTTGTTGCTGGCCGTACCATCGGTGCCCAGGCCCAGCTTCACATTCGCCGCGATCATCTCGCCGACGGGCGCGACGCCACTGGCGAGTTTCAAGTTGCTGGACGGATTATGCACCACGCCCGCGCCCGCATGTTGCAGCGTCAGAATCTCGCCCGAGTCCACGTGCACGCAGTGCGCGGCGATCAACTGCGTTTCTAACAGGCCGTGCCGCCGAATCCACGGCACCACCGGCATACCGTGCTGCTTGCGGCTGTCTTCCACTTCCAGTGCCGTTTCCGACACGTGCGTATGCAAAGGCACATCGTAGTCCTTCGCCAACTTCACACATGCCTCCAGCACTTCCGGCGGGCAGGTGTAATGTGCGTGCGGGCCAACAGCGGGCACGATCAGCGCGTGGCCCTTCCACTTCTCGATGAACGTGCGGCAGTACTCGATGGCATCCTCGTAGGAAGCGGCATCGGGCGTGGGGAACTTCAAGATCGATTCCGCGAGCACGGCGCGCAGACCAGCCTGCACGGTGGCCTCGGCGATGGCGTCCTCAAAATAGTACATGTCCGCGAACGTCGTCACGCCCGATCGGATCATCTCCGCACAACCGAGCAGCGTGCCCACGCGGACGAATTCAGGCGTCACAAATTCGCGCTCGACCGGCATCATATAACCCATCAGCCACACGTCCAGGCGCAAATCGTCGGCCAGGCCGCGGAGCAGCGTCATCGGCACGTGCGTGTGCGAGTTGATCAGGCCGGGCATGATGGCGCAGTCGTGACAATCGATCACATTCTCAGTCGAGTAGTCGCGCAAAATCTCAGCGGCGGGACCGAGCGCGACAATCGAGTCGCCGTCCATCGCCACCGCGCCATCCGCAATCAGCGTGAAGGCGTCATCCATTGCAATGACGGTGCCGTGCGCCAGAATCGTGTCAACTTTGATCATTCAATAACTCCCGAAGTGAATTCGGCTCATTATAGCACGGGCAAAAGGGAAACTACTCACGCCAAGCCGCTAAGCAGCAAAGAAAAGCCTTGATCCTTTGCCCCTTTGCGGCTTGGCGTGAGACTCCTGAGCCGACTGCTCGTCGTCCGCGTCCGCGCGGACGGCCCGCGAGACGCGGGCCTTGAGCCGGGCATGACATCAGGCTGATTGTATGCGGTATAATCGCCCGGAAAGTGAGCGACATGATCAAACGAAAAACTAACTCGACTTCAGAAGTACAAGCACCGCAACTCGCCGGCCTCACCAGGACCGATGAACCTGCCCGGCTGAGCGATAACGGCGTCTATGTCCAACTCAGCCTCGCGGACGTAGACTGGTCCAATCAAGTCGCGCAAGCGCCCCTGTTTGACCAAGTCCAGTTGACGAACGCGCAGTTCATTCAAAGCAAATTGCCCAAAGCACAATTCATCGATGTGCGGTTCAATCGCTGCCAGTTGGCGGGCGCGAACTTTGAAAAGTCCCATCTCAATCGTGTAGAGATGACGGGCTGCCAACTCATCGGCGCCAAGTGGCCCGACGCGCAGTGGACCGACGTGCGGCTGATCGACTGCCAGGTGGAATTGTCGATCTTCTGGTCGGTCAAGTTCAAGGCCGTGCGCTTCGAGCGCTGCCGGCTGCGGCAGAGTTCGTTCGAGAATGCCGATCTATCGGGCGTGGCCTTCCGCGATTGCGATCTGAGCGAAGTCGATCTACGCAATGCGCGCCTGAAAGGCGCCGACCTGCGCGGCTCGATCATCAACGGCCTGACCGTCAACGCCAAAGACATCACCGGGGCCATCATCACCTCGACGCAGGCCCCTGCCCTCGTCAATCTCCTCGGCGTGGTCGTCAAAGACCTCGACTAATGCACAATTCACAATGCATAATGCACGACAGAAGTGTGCGGTTGTCATTGGTCATTGGTCATTGGTCATTGCTATGATTGCCTACGTTCTCTCGGGTGGTAATTTACGCGGGGCGCTGCAAGTAGGCGCGCTGCAAGCGTTGTTGAAAGATCCGGCGCGGCAGCCGGACTTCGTCGTCGGCACGTCGATCGGCTCGATCAACGGCGCGATGCTGACTTACGATCCCACGCCGGGCGGCATGGAGAAGTTGGCGCACATCTGGCGCAACGTCAAACGCTCGGATGTGTATCCCGGCCGACGGCTTGGCCTCGCCCGCCGCCTCGTGCGCGGCCGCGACAGCCTGTACACCGATCGGCCTTTACGCCGCATGTGCCAACTGGCGATGCCGCCGCAACTGAAGACCTTTGCCGACTTGAAGATCCCGTTGTATGTGACGGCGGCCACGCTCAACAGCACATCGCTCTACGTCTGGGGAACAGACCGATCGGCGAACTTGATCGATGCGATCGTGATGAGTGCCTCGATGCCCGTTGTCTTCCCACCGATCGTGCATCGCAACCACCAGTACGTCGATGGCGGCGTGATCGCGAATTTGCCGTTGGAAGTGGCTGTCGCCAAAGGCGCGACCGAAATCTACGCGCTGGATGTGGGTCTCACCACGCAGAATTTGCCGCGCGCCAAAGGCATGCTGGGGATACTCAATCGCACCATTCAGGTGATGCTGCATCATCAAACCCTGCGGGAATTGGAGCACGTGCTTGGCCTGCCAGGCATCACGGTGCATCACATCATGCTCAACGGCTTCAAAGACCTGCGGTGGGGTGACTTCAGCAAAACGTCGGAGATGATCGAACACGGGCACAGGCAGTCGCAATCGTATCTACGTCACCCTGCCCCCAATCGCCTTCGCCGCGACGACGCCGCGCCGCCTCCGCCGCCGGGCGCGGAAGAATTTATCGAGTAAAACAAAAAGACCTGCCGGTTGATTAATCCCGGCAGGTCGATCCCTTGGTGCCCCTGTGGGCTGGCCTATACAGTTAACTGATGAAAGATAGATTTACGCCGCTATCGGCAGGCGTTGTTTGCGCACATCGTCCTGCATGCGCAGGCGGGTGAACGCATCCCGCTCGATCTGCCGCACGCGCTCGCGGCTGAGGTTCAACTTCTGCGCGATGTCTTCCAGTGTGCGCGGCCGGTCGCCGTCCATGCCATAGCGCATCCGCACGATCATGGCGTAACGGGCGGGAAGTTCTTCCAGCGCGCGATCCATCGCTTCGCGCAACATGCGGCGCGCCACCAGTTCATCCAGCGGCACAATGTCACTGTCTTCGAGTTGCGCCAACGGCGAATCGTCTTCGTCGTCGCCGAGCGGCTCATCGAGCGAAGTGACGGGCACCGCCGCCGATCGCATTGACTGCACTTCTTCGGGCGCAACTTCCAGCGTCGCCGCTAGTTCGTCATCATTGGGCGCGCGGCCTAACGTCTGCTCCAGGTCTTGCGCCACGCGATACATCTTGTGCAAGCGATCTTGCAGGTACGCGGGTAGACGGATAGCACGGCCTTGATTAGCCACTGCGCGGTTGATCGCTTGCCGTACCCACCACGTCGCGTAAGTCGAGAGACGCAGTCCGCGGGCCGGCTCAAACCGATCGATGGCGCGCAACAAGCCGATGTTGCCCTCTTGAATCAAATCCATCAGCGGCAGGCCCAGATTCTGGTAGCGCTTGGCAATGCTGATCACCAGTCGGGCGTTGCCCCGCACCAGTTCTTCGCGGGCGTCAATGCCGGCTTGAATGTCGGCGCTTAATTTTTTGCGTTCGCTTGTCGAGAACGACTTTGCTGGTCGAGCGGACTGGCGTTTGCCCGCCATCCGTCCGCGCTTCACGGCTTGCGTTAATTCGCGCTCCCGATCGTGCGGCAACAGCCGATGGCGCGCCGATTCCTTGAAGTAATGCGCCACCGAATCGAATTCACCCGGATCGCTGGCGACTTCAACTTCAGGCTCATCATCGATCCAGTCATCATCATCGCCGGCCTCCATGACTTCGACCTCGGCCTGCTCGACTTCGTCCAGCCAGCCGCCATCCCCGGCCGCTACATCCAGATCGTCGTCGTCCAGTTCGTCAATGGCTGACACACCTGCATCAACCTCGATCTCATCCACCCGCTCAATCTCTAACCGGCTCCGACTACCGCCCGATAATTTTCCCATGTGTCTCCTGTTCTGTGCTATCATTGCACCCAACCGCAGTCACAATGAAGGCGACACCAATAACTGCTCAATGACATAGTCGCGTTGACGGCTTGTTTGTTACAATTTTTATAGATTAATTTCAGACAACATATATTCAAAATCGACACAAGAACTATTTATATGGCATTATTCTAGTTTATTATACTCTACGTGTCAAGGGGTCTGTGAGTTCTCTCACAGAAAATTAAGGAGGCGTTCTAAATATGCCTGAACCGGACAGCACTAAAGACTCGGTCGGCCAGAATGAGCCTGTCTGGACCTATCGCGGCTATAAACTGCGCGCCAGCGACTTCAACAC
>JACRBO010000212.1 GCA_016219235.1 Chloroflexota bacterium | reverse complement strand
TGACTTTCGACATCGACGCCAACGGCATCTTGCACGTGCTGGCGAAGGACAAAGCCACCAGCAAGGAACAGCAGATCAAGATCACGGCGTCTACCAATCTGTCGAAGAACGATGTCGATCGCATGGTGCAAGACGCGCAGCGCAACGCCAGCCAGGACAATCGCCGCCGCGAAGCCATTCAGGCGCGCAATGAAGCCGACACGACGATCTATCAGGCCGAGAAGAGCCTGCGCGATCTGGGCGATAAAGTGACCAGCGCCGATCGGGACAAAGTGGAAGCCAGGATTCGCGATCTCAAGTCCGCGATGAACGGCGACAACGTGCAGCAGATCCGATCGTTGATCAGCGACTTGCAGCAAGCCACGATGGCGATCGGGCAAGCGATGTATCAAGGCGACGGCGGCGGCAGTACCGGCCCGCGTGGCGGCCCGCAACCCGATCGACCCGATCGATCTGATCGGCCCACGCCGCCCAACGGCGAAGACGTGGTCGAGGGCGAATATCGTCAGGTATAAGGCAGGGTTCACCGCGTCCGCGTGATACAATTTACTCGACGTTGTGATCGAGCCCCGTTGGATCGCGGTGATCCAACGGGGCTCTCAATTTGGAGGCAAATACCATGTTCTTTGATCCGCTTTACTTTGTGTTCGCCCTGCCTGCCCTGCTGCTGGCCCTGTACGCGCAGATGAAAGTGCAAAGCGCCTATGCCAGATGGCAGCAAGTGCCCAATCGACGGGGCTACCCCGGTTATGATACGGCCCGCGCTTTGCTGAGCGCAGGTCAGATGGGCGAAGTGGGCATCGAAGGCGTGCCCGGCAAATTGAGCGACCATTACTATCCGCGCGCCCGCATGCTGCGAGTGAGCGGTGACGTCGCCAATGGCCGATCGGTGGCGTCACTGGCCATCGTCGCGCACGAGATTGGTCACGCCGAACAAGACTCGACCAACTATCTGCCGTTGAAGCTGCGCAGCGCCATCGTGCCGGCCGTGCAAATCGGGGCGTGGGTGGGGCCGGCCCTGTTCTTCCTGGGCTTTCTGCTGCGCATCACGCCGCTGGCTTACCTGGGCCTGATCGCGTTTGCCGCGACCACGGTGTTCGCGCTGGTAACGCTGCCCGTCGAATTGAATGCTTCATCGCGCGCGCTGGCGATGCTGCGCGGCAACGGCCTGGTGACCAGTGAAGAAGAGGCCCGTGGCGCAAAAGACGTGCTGACGGCGGCGGCGCTGACCTATGTCGCCGCGCTCGTGCAGTCGATCATGACGCTCCTGTACTATGTACTCCTGCTAAGCGGGGGCAGTCGTCGTCGTTAAGTCGAATAGAACCTGGGTAATCTACCCCAGTCCCCGATCGGCCACAGTGGCCCGATCGGGGAATTTTTTCACATGTACTGTTTGATCTGGCATACTATTCTTGACAAAAGAGATAAGGCGTAATAGAATCAGCCCACTCCAAAATAAAGACACCTCGCTATGGCGAGGTGCATTTTTATAGTGAGGGGAGGTGGTTGCGGTCATTGCCAGATGACGAGCCGTTACTCAACGAGGGCGCGGGTTGACCACCCGGCAGATTTTTGGCCCGCTCTCGCACCGATGCCTCTGTGTGCAGGTCCTCAACAGAGGTGTGGCCCGAAACCGATTCTTTTTAGGAGGAGAATCCAAATGAAGTTCACCAAATCAGTTCTCTCGTTGCTCGTGTTGACCGGTGTCCTGTTGTCGGCATGTGCGCCGGCTGCTGCGCCCGCAACCCAGGCCCCGGCCCAGCCCGCTGCCCCGGCTCAACCTGCCGCACCGGCGGGTGGCGGCACGCTCAAGATCGTGTCGAGCCTGCCTCTGACCGGCGCTTCGCTGACCCAAACCGACACGATCGTCAAGTCGATCCAGCTGAAGTTGAAGCAAATCAACAACACCGTCTGCGACGGCAAGTACAAGATCGTCTATGAGTCGAAGGACGATGCGTCGGCGGCGTTGGGCAAGTGGGACCCGGCCGTTGAAACCGAAAACGCGACCAAGGCTGCGGCCGATGCGGCCGTGATCGCCTACATCGGCACGTTCAATTCGGGCGCGGCGGCGCTGTCGATCCCAATCCTGAACAAGGCCGATGTCGTCATGGTTTCGCCGGCGAACACCTACTCCGGTTTGACCAAGGAAATCGGCGCGGACACCAAGAAGGGTGAGCCGGGCGTCTTCTATCCCAGTGGCAAGCGCACCTACGTGCGCGTGGTGGCCGCCGACGACATTCAGGGCGCCGTGGCCGCCAACTGGGCGAAGGAGCTGGGCGTGACCAGTGTCTACATCCTGGACGACGCCGAACTGTACGGCAAGGGTGTGGCCGATGTGTTCAACGCCACCGCCACCAAGGTCGGCATCAAGGTCCTCGGCCAGGAATCGATCGATCCGAAGGCCGCCGACTACAAGGCGCTGATGACCAAGATCGCGGCCCTGAAGCCCGACATGATCTACGTCGGCATGGTGGTCGATAACAACGCCGCCCAGCTGCTGAAGGACAAGGTCGGCGCGATGGGCGACAACACCAAAGTCAAGTTCATGGGCCCGGACGGCATCCAAACGCAAGCCTTCATCGACGGCGCGGGCGCGGATGTGGCCGAAGGCGCGTATGCCACGGTCGGCGGTATCCCCGTGGACAAGCTGCCGGAAGCCGGTCAGAAGTACTTGAAGGATTACGCGGCGGAATACGGCCCGACCAACGAGCCGTACGCGGTGTATGGTTACGACGCGATTGGCGCTACGATCGCCGGCATTGAGGCGGTCTGCAAGGCCGGTGGCGATCCCACCAACCGCACCGCCGTGCGCGAAGCGGTCATGAGCATCAAGGACTACGCCGGTGCGCTGGGTACCTGGTCGTTCGACGCCAACGGTGACACGACCCTGACCGACATGACTGGCTACCAGTCTCAAGGCGGGCGGTACGTGGCGGTCGGCACGTTCTCGGCCAAGTAACTTTCGCAGTTTGACGGGGTTGAACTTCAGTGGGGCAGCATAATAAGCTGCCCCACTGCTCCATTAGCAGGTTGCACGCTTGATCCACTCACCCAAAGGGGACCGCGCCAATGAAGACCCTGAAGAAAATCCTGCTGGCTGTTGTAATAATCTATATCTTCCTGCTGCTGAGTCCGGTGGCCGGTTTTGACGTGGCCCGGATCGCCGTCATCTTCCGCGATACTCCCGAATTGGTGCTGCGCTATTTGTGGATCGGCATTGCCAATGGCGGCATCTTCGCCATCGTCGCCCTGGGTTATACCATGGTGTACGGCATCATCCAGTTGATCAATTTCGCGCACGGCGACGTGTTTATGATGAGCACGTTTGCGGCGCTGACGGTCATCGCCGCCCTCGGCGCGACCAACAAGAGCGATCCCGGCGCGATCCTGATCGCCGTCATTCTTTCGCTGGTCATTGCGGTGTTGTTCGGCGGCGCACTGAACGCTCTGATCGAGAAGGCGGCCTATCGACGGTTGCGCAACGCCCCGCGCCTCGCCCCGCTGATTTCCGCGATCGGCGTGTCGCTCATTCTGCAAAACCTGGGCCAGGTCTGGGCCGGCCAGGGCTACATCGACTTCCTCAAGCCCTATTTCGGCACCAGCGGCGGCGCGGCGCAAAAGGCCTTCCCCGATCTGCTGGGCAGCCACGATGTGGTTCAAATGATCACCGGGCAAGAGATGGCGCTCAAAATCTACGCCAAGGAAATCTTCGTCGTGGTGGCCGCCATCCTGTTGATGGTGGCGCTGCGTTTGTTCGTGCAGCGCACGCGCCTGGGCAAGGCCATGCGCGCCACCGCCGAGAACCGCGATGCAGCCAAGATCATGGGCATCGACATCGACCGCATCATCAGCATCACGTTCTTCATCGGCGGCGCACTGGCCGGGGCGGCGGCGGTACTGAATGGCCTGTACGTGAATACGGCGTGGTGGCTGATGGGCTTCCAGGCCGGCTTGCGATCGTTCACGGCGGCGGTGCTGGGCGGCATCGGTAACGTGACGGGCGCGATGTTGGGCGGTTTCTTGATCGGCATTTTGACTTCACTGAGCGACGGTTTGCTCAATCCGGCCTGGACACGCGCCTGGGTATTTGCGGTACTGGTGCTGGTATTGATCTTCCGCCCGAACGGTCTGCTCGGTTCGGCTGTGGGCCAGAAAGCCTAAAGGTGCTGACATGAACAAGTCCATTAAGCGCGGTCTGCTCCTCGGTCTTGCGTCCGGTTTCCTGGCAATCATGTTTGGCGGCTGGGCCATCACGGTGCTGGCGGTGTTTGGCGGCATCTTGATCGGCTTCACCAGCCGATCGGGCTCTGGCAAACCGGCGGCTTATTCGCCGCAAGCGGTCGCCATCACCGCGTTGATCTTTTCAGCCCTGACGGGTATCGGCGGCATTATCTTCGATCAGGGCCTGGCCGACATCGCCGTGGTCACCGGCCATCGGCCGGAG
>JACRBO010000204.1 GCA_016219235.1 Chloroflexota bacterium | reverse complement strand
GAGTTAGAGGCGCGATGGGAAGCTGCGATAAATCAGGCCAAACAAAACTCGGACTGAATCCATCTTGTATGCGACTTTTGCCCTAACTGTAAAATAAATCACATTCCGGGGCAAATCAGACCTGTCAGGTGTCGCCAAGTGGGCCTTGGCGACACCTGACAGGTCTTGCCCGCCGATAACCAACGGCCCATCACCCCTGCCAAAAGTCATGGCCGCCCGGCCTCAATCTAATGACCCCGCGCACTTACCATCGACAGCCGAGTGCGGTACGATTGGCCTGCTATTAAGCACGGACAGGAGCGGGTGCACATGAAGAAGAGACGAACTTTGATATTTGTAATCGTGGGCGTGTTAGCCTGTGCGGGCGTGGTCTTCGTCGCGCCGCGCCTGCTGCCCGCCTCAACCGGGACAACGGCCAACGTGCAAATGGGCCGCGCGACCCGCGCGACGCTGCTGCTGACGGTGGAATCGTCTGGCAGCAGCAGCCCACTGACCGGCGTCAATGTGGGCTTTGGCACGGCGGGCACGGTGTCCAAAGTCAATGTGTCCGTGGGCGACGCGGTCAAGGCCGGCGACGTGCTGGCCCAGCTGGACACCAGCGACCTTGAGCTGCAAATCGCCCAGCAAACGCAGTCATTTCTGTCGCAGCAGGCCGCGTACAGCATGACCATCCAGCCCGATCCGAATGCCGTCAAGTCGGCGCAGCTGGCCCTGAACAATGCCTCGGCCGCCTATAAACTGGCTCAGCAGAAATACACTGTCAACAGCACCGATCAAGTGTCGTTGAGTTGCAACAACCTCGACAGCGCCCGGCAGGCGTATGATGACGCCGTCACAGCCTACAACAACTACTTGACCGACTGGCGGGTGATTGTGTACGGCACGTATGAAGTCTCGCCGCAACGGGCGCAGCTCGATCGGGCCACAGCCTCATACGATCAAGCCCTGACCAACTGCAACCTCGCCAAGAGCAACATCAACGACAGCGGCCTCAAGTCCGCGTGGTCGCAAGTGCAACAGGCCCGGCACAGCCTTGATGAGCTGATCGGCCCCTCGGAACGCACGCTGGCCACGGCCAAGGCGCAGCTGGATCAGGCGCAGTTGTCGCTGGATCAGGCGCGGCGGCAATTGGACAAGGCGCAGATCGTCGCGCCGGTTGACGGCGTCGTGACGGCGGTCAACGTTGTCGCGGGCGGGCCGGGCAGCGCCGCGACCACGATCGGGTTGGCCGATGTCCGCCAGTATCACGTCAACGTCCTCGTCGATGAGACTGAGATCAGCCAGATCAAAGTCGGCCAGAAAGCCGAAGTCACATTTGACGCGCTGCCCGATCTGACGGTGACGGGTAAGGTGACGCGTATCAATCCGGCGGGCACCGTTAGTCAGGGCGTGGTCAACTACGGCGTGCAGGTCGATCTGGATCCGGCCAAAGCGGCGCTGCGCATCGATATGACGGCGAACGTGCGCATCATTCTGGATACCCATGCCGACGTGCTAGCCGTGCCGGGTGGCGCCATCCGATCGGACCCGGCGACCAACGGCTATTACGTGAACGTGGTCAATGACAGCGGCGAAGCGCAGCGCGTCGACGTAGTCACCGGTTACACCGACGGCGATTTGACCGAAATCTCAGGCGATGTGCAGCCCGGCGCGCAAGTGTATTTGAGTGAACCGCCGGCTCAGCAGCAGGGCGGCTTTAATATGTTTGCCATCCGCGCCGGTGGCCGGTAAGGGGCTGATGATGAAAAAGCGAACGTTATTGATTGGTGGCGTAGTCGTCGCCTTGGTTGCAGGCGGCGTGTATCTGGCAACCCGATCGACCTCGGCGGCCCCCACGGGCGTTGCCGCGGCGTTAGCCAATTTGCCGACAGTGCCCGTGGTGCGTACCACACTGGCCAACTCGGTCGATTCGACCGGCAGTCTCATCGCCGAGACTGTCATGGACCTGTCGTTTGATACGTCCGGCACGGTGACCGCCGTCAACGTAGCGGTGGGCGATCGGGTGAAGCAGGGCGCGGTGCTGGCGACGCTGGACGCCGCCGATCTTGAATTGAAAGTGGCGCAAGCCGAGCAGAGTTACCTGCTACAACAGCTGACGTACAGCAACACCGTGGAGGCCGATCCGGGCGACATCGCGGTGGCGCAGGCCGCGTATGACAACGCACAGGCCGGCTATGCGGCAGCCCTGACCGACTTCAACAACCTGGCGGCTAGAGAATCGGTGCAGTGCTCGCAACTGACCACGGCCCGGCAAAGTCTCGATCGAGCGCAAACGGCGTATGATCGCATCGCCAACGATCACCAAGCCAGCCAGTATCTCAACGCCGATTGGGGACCGTATCAAAATATCGTGAAAGCGTTGGAGAACGCTAAAGACGCTTACACTCAGGCTGTCTCTAATTGTAATGTCGCCAAGTTAAACCTCAACGACAGCGCGTTGCGTTCCGCGCAGGCGCAGGTCCACAGCGCCAAGACCACGCTGGATAACTTGATCTCGCCGCGGCTGGAAAAACAGATTCAGGCCAAAGCGCAGCTGGAGCAATCACGTTTATCGCTGGAAGCGGCCCGGCGTGCCTTGGCCGACGCAGTGATTACGGCGCCGTATGATGGTCTAGTGACGGCGGTCAATATCACGGTCGGCGGCGCGAGCGGTTCCAGCGCGGCGCTTGTCCTGGCCGATACCAGCCGCTTCCACGTAGACGTACTGGTCGATGAAACGCAGATCGCGCAGGTCCAGGTCGGGCAGCACGTCGATCTGACGCTGGACGCCTTGACCGGCATCACGTTGACGGGGCAGGTGTCCAACATCGATCTGGTGGGCACGGTCAGTCAGGGCGTGGTGAACTACAAAGTGCGCGTCGATCTCAACTCGACGGATGCGGCGGTGCTGATCGACATGACGGCGAACGCATCGATTCTGGGTGAGCGGCACGAGAATATACTGGCCGTGCCCGCGACGGCGGTTCGCACGGGCGGTTTGGGCGCGTTTGGCGGGCAGGGGGCAACCGGTCAAGGTCGCCCCAACGCGGCCGGCGGTCAAGGCGCGACCAGTGGCCGCGTCGTCACCGACACGCAATCGGCAGACGGTCAGACGCGCCAGCGGGCATCGGGCAGTTTTGTGCTCGCTATTGAGAATGGTCAGCCGCGCCCGGTGCAAGTCACAACCGGCTTGACCTCCGGCGATCTGGTGGAAGTGACGGGTGATTTGAAGGAAGGCGATCTGGTCGTCGTCGGCGAGTTGACCCTGCCGACCGGTGTGCGCCCGACCGGCGGCTTCCCCGGTGGCGGAGGTGGTTTCCCCGGTGGCGGACCGGGCGGGGGCGCGGGCGGCCCTCCACCGTTCTAGCAATGCACAATTCACAGTGCATAATGCATAATTCATAAGGCGTAAAGCGTACTGCGTAAAGTGGAGCAGGTCATGATTGAGATCGAGAACATCACCAAAGTGTATCAAATGGGCGAGACCGAAGTGCGTGCACTCGATGGCGTCTCGCTGACGATCGACGATGGCGAGTGGGCGGCCATCACCGGGCCGTCGGGGTCGGGCAAGAGCACGCTGATGGCGATCCTGGGCTGTCTGGATTCACCGACGAGCGGCTCGTACAAACTCGACGGGATCGATGTGGCGAAGATGCGCGACGATGAAT
>JACRBO010000203.1 GCA_016219235.1 Chloroflexota bacterium | reverse complement strand
TGCGTTGAGAAACGTTTGGCTATCGAAGTCGATGGCGCGATTCACCTCGACCCGGCACAGGCCGTGCACGATGCTGATCGGACCGCGTATCTGGCACAATACGGCATTCGCGTACTGCGGTTTACCAATGATGAAGTGGAACGGCATTTGCCCGATGTGTTGAAGAAGATTCAGGCGGAATGCCTCACCCCCCACCCCCTCTCCTGATTCGGAAAAGCATCGAATCAGAAGAGGGGGCGTGAAGTCACCCCTCTCCCGATGACAGCTGTATCGTCATCGGGAGAGGGGCCGGGGGTGAGGCGCAGGTAACCAAAACAAAACACTATCCCGCCGAAGCCTTGCTTTCAATTCTTCCGGGTATTCGCCCACCTGCCGACGATTCATTGACATCCGATTGATTTTGCCGCACACTATGATCACCCCACCTCTCAAAGGAGCGAAACTGTGGCTGAGCGCAAGAAAGTAACCCTCCCCGATTTATTCAAGAAGATGCAGGACAAAGTGCCCATCACGATGATCACGTGCTACGACTACTCGATGGCCTATCTCGTCGAGCAGGCCGGCATCGACATCGTGCTGGTGGGCGACAGCCTGGGCATGACCATGCTGGGCTTCGACGGCACGCTGCCCGTGACCATGGACGACATGATGCGGCACACCGCCGCCGTGCGGCGCGGCTCGCCCAAGAGCTGGCTCATCGGCGACATGCCCTACATGTCCTATCAGCCCTCGGTCGAGACCGCCATCCGCAGCGCGGGCCGCTTCATGGCCGAGACCGGCTGCGACATGGTCAAACTCGAAGGCGGTGTCGAAATGGCCGATCGCATGGCGGGCATCGCGAAGTCGGGCATTCCCATCATGGGCCACCTCGGTTTGACGCCGCAGAGTGTCAGCGCGTTGGGCGGCTTCAAGGTGCAGGGCAAAGACGCCTTGCGCGCGAAGAAAATCGTGGACGATGCGAAAGCGCTTGAAAACGCGGGCGCGACGGCGATCCTGTTCGAGATGATCCCCGATCGATTGCAGGCCATCATCACCGAACGCGCCAACATCCCGATTATTTCACTCGGTTCCGGGCCGCACGCGCACGGCCAACTCTTGATCTTCCACGACATGTTTGGCATCTATCCCAGGTTCAAGCCCAAGATGTCCAAAGTCTTCGGCAATGCGGGCGAAGTGATCCTCAACGGCCTGAAGCAATACGTGGCCGAAGTTACCACTTTGCAATTCCCGCAGCCGGAAAACTGGTTCGGCATGAAAGACGAAGAGTACGACGAATTAAAGGCGATGCTGGACTAATGAGTAACGAGTAATGAGTAACCGATTACTCGTTACTCATTACTCGTTACCTTTCAAAGAGGTGCGAATGACTAACTTACACCATCGTCTCCTCATCCCCGACAGCAACCTGGCCCCCATCAACGCGCTGTTGCTCAATCCCGATTCGCGCGTGATCGCGGCGCTGTTGAAAGTGGTCGAGAAATACGGCACGCCGGACGAGATCAACTGGCAGGCCGCCGAAGCGCGCAAGCTGCCCAACTTGCTGAAGCGGCTCGAAGCGATCAATTCGCCGTACATTACTGACCTTGAATGGTTGATCGCACAGCGTGACAGGGGTGCGTTCATCAGCGAAGCCGACTATCGCCGCAAAGTGCTGGGAAACAAGGCCGATTCGACGCCATTTGCCGACGACTTCGCCGTGACGCTGGAAGTCAGCGCGGCGCAATACTTCCCGTGGTTGATCAGCGAAGCGAAGCAGGCCATCGCGAAGCAAGAGTTGATGCCCGGCCGCTTCATCCGTGTGCGCAACATGAAAGAATCCGAAGCCGATCAGGGCGACATGCTGGCCTTTGCCGCCGCGATGCAGATCATGGGTGCGACGTATGTCGAAACGCTGGACACCAAAGGCACCGATGGCTCCAACATCCACCTCAACGGCCCGGCCACCATCACCGGCTACTTCACCGGCATCGGCTCGCCCAACGACTATCCCCTCAAGTGGGCGGATGAATTTCTGTACTACTACACCACCTACGGCACGCGCCAGGTGCTCAACACCAACCCCGGCACGGTACTCATCGGCTACTTGCTCTACAAACTCGGTATCGATAACGAGTTCAAGATTTCGGTCTTCATGGGCAACGACAATCCGTATGCGGTGCTGTGGACGTTGATCGGCGCGAAGTTGTTCTCGCGGCCCGATGGGACCACGCCCCTCATCGGCTTCAACTTCAGCAACTCGGTCAACAACGAAACGATCGAACTGTGCGCCGAAGCGCGCGGCGAACTCGACTTCGAGCAGGTCGTGCGCTTCGAGCATCACATCACCGAGACGTGGAAATCGATCGTGCGGCAGCCGTATCTGCGCCGCGCCGAGTTGATCGAACTGGCCGATCACGTCGCCAACATCTCCGCCAAACACGAAGGCGGCGATCCCGACGTAGAACCTACGCTCGATCATCCGTCCGACATCCTCGACTACTTCCGCGCCAAAGACGAAGTACTCGCCAGCGGTGAAATGCGGTTGCTGGAGCGCAACTATCTGGAGAAGCACAATGCGCTCAATCGCACGGCGTGGGCGCTGACCGAACACGGCCTCAGTTTCGCCGCCGCAAAGAACTTGCATCATGTGGCGACGCCTGTGCCGGCCTAGTTGGCTAATCTAACGTGATGCGTGGTGCGTGTTTCGTGATGTTGATTTCCAGACACGTACCACGTAACACGCAACACGAACGAGGAGAACAATATGCGTGATCTCACTCAAGACTTTGTGGAATTGATTCGCCGCGCCTCCACCGACCTGTCGGCCGATGTGCAGCAGTCGTTGGAGAAAGCGCGGGATGTCGAGGAGAAAGGTTCGGCGGCGCAGAGCGCGCTGATCACCATCCTCGACAACGTCGAACTGTCGCGCCAAAACTCCACGCCGATCTGTCAGGATACGGGCACGCCGATTTTCTACGTGCACTATCCCGAAGGCTGGAGCACGCGCAAGCTGCGCGAGCAGATTCGCGCGGCTATCGTCGAAGCGACGAAGAAATCGTATCTGCGGCCCAACGCCGTGGATGCCATCACCGACAAGAACACCGGCAACAACCTCGGCGACGACGCCTTCCCCACGATCCACTTTGAAGAAGTCGAGGGTGATACGCTGACCGTCGATTACCTGATGAAGGGCGGCGGCTGCGAGAACGTCGGGGCGCAATACTCGCTGCCGAATTCGCAACTGGGTGCAGGCCGCGATCTGGCGGGTGTGCGCAAGGTCGTCCTCGACGCGGTGCAGAAGGCGCAGGGACAGGGCTGCGCGCCCGGCATCCTCGGCGTCGCCATTGGCGGCGATCGCGGCTCGTCGTACTATCGATCGAAAGAAGTGCTGTTCCGCAAGATGGACGACACCAACCCCGATCCCGAACTGGCGAAGCTGGAAGATCGTCTGACCGACGAAGCCAATCAAATGGGCATCGGCCCGATGGGCTTTGGCGGCAAGACCACCGTCCTGGGGACGAAGATGACGGGCATGCACCGTTTGCCCGCATCGTACTTCGTGTCCGTGTCATACATGTGCTGGGCGCATCGCCGCCGCCGCCTGATCGTGCGTGGCGAGGAAGTGGTCTACGAGTAAAATTCCTCACGCAAAGCCGCAAAGCCTGTTCTCACGTTGCTCCTGCTGGATTGTCACGCTTCGCGCAGCAGCAAACGCGGATTTGGCAACACCGCACTTCGCACACGTAATGGGTGCAAGTGTCCGCTTGGAGCAATTGCTTTCACTCTTTGTTTCTTGGCGTCTTTGCGTGAGACTGGAGATGTGATATGAAAAACTTAACTATGCCAATCAGCAACGAAGCCATCCTCGATCTGAAAGTCGGCGACCCCGTCAGTTTATCAGGTGTGATGATCACTGCGCGCGACGCCGCGCATAAGTGGATGCACGACACGTACATCAAGCAAACCCGATCGATCCAGGGTGACGACGAAGAAGTCTATGCGGCCATCAAGCAGTTGTTGGACGGCGGCGGCATCTATCACTGCGGGCCGGTGGTAGCCGGGTTGGATACGAAGGACTATCGGTTTGTGGCGGCGGGTCCCACCACCAGCACGCGCGAGGAGCCCTATCAGGCCGACGTGATGCGCCACTTCAACGTCAAAGTCGTCATCGGCAAGGGCGGCATGGGCCCCAAGACTTCCAAGGGTTGTCAAGACACGCCCGGTGTCTATCTGCACGCCATCGGCGGCGCGGCGTCGCTCATCGCACAGACCGTCGTGAAGGTGCAGGGTGTCTACAAGTATCAATTTGGCGTGCCGGAAGCGATGTGGGTCATCGAAGTGAAAGACTTTCCCGCCGTCGTGACAATGGACGCGCACGGCGAGAGCCTGCACGCGGCGATCGATCGCAGCAGCCAGGCCGAGTTCGAGCGGTTGCTGGCTTTGCCCCTCTAACCCGCTTTACCGCTGGAAAATCTGATCCACGAATCTCCACGAATCATCACGAATCGATTGAATATTCGTGAGATTCGTGCGAATTCGTGGATCGATTGTTTGAGGTGCGGACATGGCTCATCTCGCAGTCAAAGATGGTTATCACGAACTGGTCGAGCGACTGAATCGCGCGCCACAGGGCGCACCGGCCACCGAGCGACTATTCCAGATTCTGGCGCTGCTGTTCAGCGAGCGTGAAGCGCAGCTCGTGTCGCAGCTGCCCATGAAGCCCTTCACGGCGAAGAAGGCCGCACAGATCTGGCGGATCAGTGAAGTTGAAGCGCGCCTGACGCTGGAAGAATTGGCCTCGCGCGCGATTTTGCTGGACGCCGAGCAGCAGGGCGAGATGGTGTACGTGCTGCCGCCGCCGATGGCGGGCTTCTTCGAATTCTCGATGATGCGGGTGCGCGACGACATCGATCAGAAGTTGCTGGGCGAACTGTTCTACGAATACATCACCGTCGAAGAAGACTTCATGCGCGCCCTGCTGCTCGATGGTGAGACGCCGCCGGGGCGGATCTTTGTCAACGAGCCGGCCATTGAACAAAGCCTTGCCCGGACCGCCGATCCCTTCAAGGCAACCTCGCTGCAAATCCTCGATTACGAGCGCGCCACGGAAGTGATCAAAACCGCTGAGCATATGGGCGTGGGCGTGTGTTACTGCCGCCACAAGGCCATGCACGCCGGTCATGCCTGCTCGATGCCCCTGGAGATCTGCATGACCTTTGGCGGGACTGCTGATTCGCTGATCCGTCACGGCTACGCGCGCCGCGTGGACAAAATCGAAGGGCGCGATCTGCTGCAAAAAGCCTATGATCTCAACCTGGTGCAATTTGGCGATAACGTGCGCCAGGGCGTGGCCTTCATCTGCAACTGCTGCGGCTGCTGCTGCGAGGCGATGATCGGCTTACGCAAGTTCGCTGTGGAGATGCCGATCCATTCCAGTAGCTACATCCCGCGCGTCGTGAGCGAAGTGTGCAACGGCTGCGGCAAGTGCGCCAACATCTGCCCGGTCGAGGCGATGACGTTGGTCAGCGCCAACGATCCGCACAAGCCCAATAAGCGCAAAGCCAAACTCGACGAAGACGTGTGCCTGGGCTGCGGCGTGTGCGTGCGCGTCTGCCCGACGAAGGGCATTTTGCTTGAAGCACGCGCCGAGCGTGTTATCACTCCCGTCAACTCGCTCCACCGCATCGTGTCGATGGCGATCGAGCGCGGTCACTTTCAGGACTTGATCTTCGACAATCGGGCTTTGTTCAGCCATCGGGCGATGGCCGCTGTCCTCGGCGCGATCCTCAAACTTCCGCCAATCAAACAGGCGCTGGCAAGCGAGCAGATCAAGTCTCGTTATTTGGAGAGAGTGAGCGCGCGCGTTCGCATATAGCACGGATCGGTCCTA
>JACRBO010000011.1 GCA_016219235.1 Chloroflexota bacterium | reverse complement strand
CGATCACATGGGCATTGGTGCCGCTGAACCCGACGCCGCTGATGCCCGCAATACGCGCGCGTTCTGAGCGCGGCCAGGGCGTAAGGCCCGCTGGAATTTCGATCGGAAAATTCGGCCACGGAATGCGCGGGCTGCGTTCGTGCAAATGCAGATGCGGCGGCAGCGCTTCATGTTGCAACGACAGCACCACTTTGATCAGTCCCGCCATGCCGGAGGCTGATTCAAGATGACCGAGATTGGTTTTCACTGATCCAATCGTCAATGGATGAGCCTCATCACGACCCGGACCCAACGCTGCGCCCAACGCCTCAACTTCGATCGGATCACCCAGCGCGGTGCCGGTGCCGTGCGTCTCGACGTAGCTCACGTCGTTCGGGCTAAGGCCCGCGTTCGCCAACGCGCGCCGGATCACCGCCTGCTGCGCCAGACCGTTCGGCACCGTCAGACCGCTGCTGCGACCATCTTGATTCACCGCCGAGCCACGAATCACCGCGAGGATATTGTCGCCGTTAGCCATCGCATCCGACAGGCGCTTCAACACCACGACGCCGCAGCCTTCAGCCCGCACAAAACCATCGGCGTGAGCGTCAAACGTTTTGCAGCGGCCATCGGGCGCCATCATGCCCCACTTGGAGAAACACACAAACGCATCCGGCGTCAGGATCGCATTCACGCCACCGGCCAGCGCCAGATCGCTTTCTCCGCTGCGCAGACTCTGACAGGCCAGATGCAGCGCCACCAGCGACGACGAACAGGCGGTATCGATCGACATGCACGGCCCTTGCAAGCCGAGCGTGTAAGCCACGCGCCCCGCCGCGGCATTCAACGCCGTGCCGGTGGCGGTGTATACATCCAATTGCTGCGGCCCACCCTGCTTGGCCAGCTGCGCGTAATCATTCGTCGTAACACCCAGGAACATGCCCGTCAGGCTGCCGTTCAGCCGATCGGGCGCGATGCCCGCGCGCTCCAGCGCTTCCCAACTGACCTCCAACACCAGGCGTTGCTGCGGATCCATGCTGGCGGCTTCACGCGGCGTGATGCCGAAGAACTTCGGATCGAAGCCGTCAATCTCGTCGAGGAAACCGCCGTACCACGCGATGCCCTGATCGGCGAAGTCGGCCATATTCCACCGATTGGCCGGCGCCGGCCCGACGACGTCTCGACCGTCACGCAGCACTTGCCAGTACGCTTCGGGATCGTTTGCGCCGCCGGGAAACCGGCAGCTCAAGCCGACGATGGCGATCGGCTCGGTGCGGGCGCGCTCGGCTGCATCCAGTTTGGCTTGCAAATCGCCGATGGCCTGCAAGGCATTTTGCAGCAGCGCTCGTCGATCAGCCGGAGGTGTCACAGCATTCATATTCAGGTCCTATGTTTTCAAGACTGCACGCGCCTGTGGTGCGCTTCGCGCTCAACGCAACTGTGATAGTTTGGCCGACAACAGATCGGCCAACTCATCTTCCGATAAGTCATCTTGTTCATCGACCGGTGTGGCCGCTACTGGCTCAGGCACAACACCCTGAGCGACGAGTGGCGCAGCGGTCGCATTCAAATCGGCCAGCAAGAAATCGGTCAGCGCCGCCACCGATGGGTAGTTAAACGTCAGCGTTGAAGGCAGCGTGTGACCCACGCCAATTTCAAGCCGGCTCTTCAACTCGACCGACATCAACGAGTCCATGCCCATCTCGAACAGGCCCTGTTGATCGTCGAGGGGGCGAGCCGCATCCAACGCCAGGACTTTGGCGACTTGCGCGCGCACGAAGGCGGCCACCGCTTCACGTCGATCATGCGCAGGTGCTTGAGCGAAGCGCTGTTGCAACTCCGGCTGCTGCGCAACGGCCCGATCGGCCGTCGGTGTCTGACGAACCGATCGATCCGGCGCGCTCGATCGCGCGCGATCTGCGGAGCGCGCGCGATCCTCAACTTGCGACAGGAACGGTCGAGGGCGTTTGGCTTCATACGCCGCTTTGAGCGTGCGCCAATCCACTGAAGCCACGACGGCATGCGCGCTGTCCGATCGGCTTAGTAATTCGCCTAAGGCGACCAGCGCTTGATCGTCAGGCATGGGCTGCAGACCGAACTGCGCAAACGTTTGTTGATCATCGCGCGAGGCTGCGCGCATTTCCGCCCACGTTCCCCAGTTGATGGACAAGGCCGGCAAATTCAAACTGCGCCGATAGTCTGCCATCGCATCAAGGAACGTGTTGGCGGCGGCGTAATGCGCCAGCGTGCGCGCGCCCCACAATGCCGTCGTCGACGAAAACATCACGAAGCAATCCAGCGTCATGGTGCGCGTCAATTCATGCAGTAACTGCGTGCCGTCCACCTTGGGCCGCAGCATGCCATGCAGCGCCTCGATCGGCATGTCGGCGACCGGCCACGCGCTTAAGGCGGCGGCCGCATGAATGACGCCGCGCAGGATTGGCAGGTCGTGCCCGAAGCGATCGAACAACGCTGTCATCTCCGCTCGATCGGCCACATCCGCGGCGATCACCGTCACCCTCGCACCTGTCGCTTCGATCGCATCGATCGCCTTCACCTTCCGATCGGCGTCTCGGCCTCCGAGGCCGCTGCGCCCCATCAGCACTAGATGTCGTGCGCCGCGCTCGGCCAGCCAGGCTGCTAACTTCAAACCCAGGCCGCCCAGACCGCCGGTGATGAGGTAAGCGCCAGCCGGTGACGCCTGCCATGTGGCCGTGCCCCCCGCCCCGGTCTTTCGCATCAGGCGCGGCACGCAACGTTGATCTCCGCGCCACGCGATTTGATCTTCACCATCGCCGTTGAGAAGGTCGGTCAATATTGCCGTCGCGTCATCGAGCGTTGAAGCGGCGTTGGGCAAGTCGATCAGGCCACCCCACACTTCGGGGTGTTCCAACGCGATCACGCGACCCAATCCCCACAGCGTTGACGAGGCCAGCATCGAAGGTTGATCGGTGGATTCTATCGACTGAGCGCCGCGCGTCACCACCCACAACTTTGCCGCACGCCGCGCGCGGACTAGCGTCTGCGTAAGCCGCAGCACCTGATCACACAGCGAGGCGGCCGCGCCATCAGCGCCGAGACTGGTCGCATCAACTACACCCTGATAGTCCGCGTTGGTCAACCAGCGCTCATACTCGTCGGCCTGAACCAGCTGTGCGCGCTGGCCCCGCGCCGTCAACAACTCCGTCAGGTGTTGACCCACTTCGCCCTGGTCACCGATGATGAGCCAATTCGCGGCAACGTCCGGCGCGCGCGCCACAATCACCGCCTGCCCGATCGATTCGTCAGCCGACATCGGCAGGGCCAGCGCTTGAGCAGCCTGAAAACCCTGTGATTCAAGCAGATCAAGCCACTGCGCCGACGACAACAACGGATAGTTCGATCGCAGATCGGTATCGACAAAGCGCCACCAGCCATCCGTCAGGCCGAAAGTAATATCCACCCAGCGCTGCGGCTCGCTCCCTTCCAGCAGCACCAGCAGGCCGCCCGGCGCTAACAGGTGCCGCACGTGCCGCAGCGTCTCACGCAGATCGCGCGTGGCGTGCACCACATTGGCCGCGACGATCACATCAAACGGCTGCGTGCCAAAGCCTTGCTCGCCCGGCTCGCGCTCGATGTCGAGCAGTTGATAGCGCATGAAGTCATGTGCGCGGAACTGCTCTTCGGCCTTCGCCAGAAACAACGGCGAGACATCGGTGAAGGTGTACGTCGTTCGATCCATCGGCAGCGCCGACAATGCGAAGGACGTCGTCGCCCCGGTGCCGGCGCCGATCTCCAACACGCGCACCGAGCCAGATCGATCCGCGAGGGCTGTGGATAGCACCTGCTGAACGAGGGCGTTATAGGCGCGGGCCGACGGCGCAGTTTTGTACAGCGGTTCCGTCAAAGCCAGCGAGCCGTTGGGAAACAGTAAATGCAGCGGATCAACTTCGCCCCGCAGCACACCCGCCAACTGCGGCCCGCAGCGATCCAGCAGCGCCACTTCCGCGCCGGCGATCGGATACCGGGCGATCACGCTGCTGCGCCGGGACTCGATCTCGACAACGGGCAGCGGCGCGATCACTTCCCAATCGTCGCCGCACCAGCGCAGCACGCCCTCTTGCGCCAGGATCGACAGCCAGCGCGACAACAACCGTTGATGCCGATCGATCACGCCCAGCCGCGCGGCCAGCGATGAAGCGGTTATGCGCTCACCGCGATCGGGCTGCCAACCCAGACGGCGCAGCGCCTCAAGGATGTAGCCGGTGCTGAGCGCGTCCAATTCCAGCAGCAACTCGGCATACACGGCCAGGCCGTGTTCCGCGCTCAAAGCGGCCAACTGCGGTTGCAGCCGATCGGTGATCTGAAGCGGCGTTAAGGCGCTCGCGGCCAGTTGATTCGGTTTCGCCTGCCACTGCACTTCATACAGCCAGTCTTCCAACGGCGACTTGTGCGTAATGCGGCGCAGCGCATCACGCGTGGCGCGCTTGAGATGCAAGCCCTGCGCCTCGGCGACGAGCTGGCCTTCCTCATTGAACAGCTGAATGTCACCCGTGAACGTCTCGCCGATCGCGCCGTTTGCTTCACGCAGCACCGTATGATTCCACAGCCGCGTGCCCGGCGCGCGGTGCAGCACAAAGCGATCCAATCCGATCAGCAGAAACGTCGAGAGATCATCCGTCTGCGGCAGCGGCGCACCCAGCACATGGAAGCACGCGTCCAGCAGCGCCGGATGGATGTGATAGATTCCGGCGTCAGTGAGCAGATCGCCCGGCAGTTCAATCAGGCCGAGCGCTTCGCCATCGCGCCGCCACAGCTGCGTGATTCCCCTGAAATCTGAGCCAAATTCGAGGCCAAGTTCGCGCACACGCGCATAATAATCCGCGCCGGAGATCGCGGTCGCGCAGCGCTCCTTCACTTCGTCCAATGCCAACACCACGCGCTCAGGCGCGATCGGTTCGAGTCTCACGACGCCGGTCGCATGCCGTGTCCACTCGGTAAGTCGATCGTTCCGGGCAAAGACCTGAAACGCCACACGCTGATCGATAGCTTCACCCAGCACCAACTGAATTGCTCTTGAACCGGTTTCAGGCAGCAGCAAGGCTTCGTGGATCATCAAGTCTTCCAGCACCGGCGAGGCTGCGCCAAAGACCTGCGACGCAGCCGCCAACACCATCTCGATGTACGCCGGAGACGGCAGCACGACCATGCCATAGATGCGATGATGATCGAGGAACGGCGGCCACTGCGCATTGAGCTGCGTCTCAAACACAACGTCCTTGATCACCGGCGAACTGATGCGCCGCCCCAGCAGGGGATGCGCACTTTCGTCAATCGCCGCCGGCCGATTGGCCGTGGCCGCTCGCTGACCGGCGCTCGCCTGTTGGCTAAACCAATACGGCTGGCGTTGAAACGGATACGTCGGCAATGGAATACGACGGCCACTATAGCCACGATCAAAACCGGCCCAATCGACATCGACGCCGCGCGCATAGAGCGTGCCCAGACTCGTGAGCAGCTGCGTCCAATCATCGGTGCCGGGGCGCAGTGAGGGCAGCCACACGCCGGCACCCGCGGGCACACAGCGCTGGGCCATGCCGATTAACGTTGGCGCCGGCCCGCACTCGACGAACAGTTCAACGCCGCGTTGCTGCACCGTATCGATCGCATCGGCGAAGCGCACGGCCTGCCGCATGTGTTGCCGCCAGTAAGCGGCCTGCGTGATTTCGTCTTGACTCACGAGCTGTCCGGTCATGCCCGACACAAAATCGATCTGCGGCGGAGCGTACTTCACCGTGGCGGCGATCGCTTCAAAGGGATCGAGGATCGAGTCCACAAACGGCGAGTGCGCGGCGATGGCTACATTCAGCACCCGCGCGCGAATGCCTTCGGTCCGCAGATGATCGATCGCTTGCTGCACGGCGGACTTCTCGCCGGAGATCACGACGCTGTCCGGCCAATTGATCGCCGCGATCGACACCCGATCGCTGTAGGGCGCAATCGCCGATCGGACGCGCGCTTCATCTGCAAACACCGCCGCCATTTCGCCGGTCGGCGGCAGCGATTGCATCAAACGCCCACGGCCCGCCACCAACGTCAAGGCGTCTTCGAGACTGAACACCCCGGCCACACACGCCGCCACATACTCGCCAACACTGTGCCCGGTCACGATCGATGGCATGACGCCCCACGACTTCCATACCTCGGCCAGCGCATATTCGATGGCGAAGATCGCGGGCTGCGCGATCGCCATTTGATCGATGGCGGACTGCTGGCCGCTAAATGCTGAATCAGGATAAAGTATCGACAGCAACGACTCGCCCAGCTGCGGGCGCAGGAGTTCATCACAGCGATCGAGTGCCGCGCGAAAGACCGGCTGCGTTTCATAGAGCGCACGGCCCATCTCCACGTATTGCGCGCCCTGACCGGTGAACAGGAAGGCGATCTCCGGTTGGCGGTTCGATCGGGTTTGCCCAACGATGATATTTGAATCTTGTCCGGTGCGATAAGCTGCCAACGTCTCACGCAGTTGATCCACGCTTTTCGCCACGATCGCCAGCCGGTGATTGAAATGCGCACGACCGGCATTGGCCGTGTGAGCGATGTCGGCTAAAGCGACATCGTTGTTATCGGTCAGATATTGCTCGTAGCGCGCAGCCAGTTCTTTCAAAGCCGCGTCATTTTTGGCCGACAACGCGATGAGGTGCACGGGCCGTTCGGGCGCAGACGGTTCGATCGGCGCTGAGGCGTGCGCGGGCGCTTCTTCGATGATGAGATGCGCGTTCGTGCCGCTAAACCCGAATGAACTCAGGCCGGCCAATCGGCGGCCGTTGATGGGCAGCCACGGTGTCGGCACGGTCGGGATCGTCAAGGGCAGTTCGTCCCACGGAATGTGCTCGCTTAACTGCTTCAAATGTAGATGCGGCGGAATCTCTTGATGCTGCAACGACAGCACGACTTTGATCAGGCCCGCCACGCCCGCCGCGGCTTCGGCATGGCCGATATTGGTCTTTACCGATCCGATCGCGAGCGGCGTCGATCGGTTCTGGCCCAGCGCCGCGCCCAGCGCCTGCGCCTCGATCGGATCACCCAGCGAGGTGCCCGTGCCGTGCGTTTCGACGTAGCCGATCTCATCGGGCGTGACGCCGGCCTGCGCCAGCGCGTGCTGGATCACGGCTACTTGCGACGGGCCGTTCGGCGCGGTCAAGCCGTTGCTGCGGCCATCTTGATTGAGCGCCGAGCTGCGAATGATCGCGCGGATGTCATCGCCATCGGCCACGGCATCCGAGAAGCGTTTCAACACGACGAGGCCGCAGCCTTCGGATCGCACAAAGCCATCGGCCGCGGCATCAAACGCCTTGCAGCGGCCATCGGGCGCCATCATCTTCGCGCGCGACAACGCGATGGTCGTATCGGGCGACAACACCAGATTCACGCCGCCGGCCAGCGCCATGTGGCAGTCGCCGTTGCGCAGACTCTGCACGGCCAGATGCACCGCCACCAACGACGACGAACACGCCGTATCAATTGACACCGCCGGGCCTTGCAGCCCCAACACGTAGGCGATGCGGCCGGAGATGACGCTGTGCGCGTTGCCGGTGGCCGAATACATATCGATGCTATCGCGCTGCTCCGACAACTGGAGTTGATAATAGTCGCCGTTGCAGATGCCCATGAACACGCCGGTCGCCGTGCCGGTCAACGCATCCGGCGCATAGCCCGCGTTCTCCAGCGCTTCCCAACCGACCTCCAGCGCCAGCCGCTGCTGCGGATCCATGCTCATCGCTTCGCGCGGCGCGATGCCAAAGAACTGCGGATCGAAGTGCGTGATGTCGCGCAAGAAGCCGCCCCAGCGCGTGGCGACCTTGCCGGGCTTGTCGGGATCGGGATCGAAGTATTCCTCGACGTTCCAGCGCGTCGAGTCGCTTTCACTGATCGCGTCCACGCCGGTGTGCAGCAAGTGCCAGAACGCGTCGGGGTCATTGGCCTGTCCGGGGAAGCGGCAGCTCAAACCCACAATCGCAATGGGTTCGGCTGTGACCGGCGACGATTGCGCCGCGCCTTCCAACGCCTCCACTTTTTCCTGCAACTCCAACGCCAACAGCGCTAAACGCTTTGGCGATAGCTTGCTGATGCGATCCAGAAAATCACTCATCGGCTCATCCCACCAGAAAATGGGGATTGTCCCATTTTCTCCGCCAATAATCGATCGACCTCTTCATCCGATAATTCTTCAATCGTCTCGATCGTATTTGCCTTGCCAGCCGGCTCGACACGCGCCGGTGCTTCCGTGGGCGGCGCGGGCTTTTCCACGGTCGAGGGCAGGACTTCGCGCGCCACGTAATCGGCTAATGCTTCCAACGTCGGGTAATCAAACACCAGCGTCGCCGGCAACTTGCGCTTCAAGGCCAGCCCGGTCCCCAACAAGTTGCGCAGTTCAACGGCCATCAACGAATCGAGGCCGAGGTCGCTCAACGGCACGCGTTCGCCAATCTTGCCTGCATCCAATGCCAACACGCGAGCCGCCTGTGTGCGCACGTAATCGATCAACAGGCCGCGCTGTTTGGCTGCCGGAGCCGCGGTGATGCGCTTGAGCCAATCGGATTCCGGCGAGGCCGCCGGTTGTCGATCGATCACGATTGATGGTGATGGCGAGATCGATGGTTGCAGGGCGGCAGCCCGCATCGCCGATAGGAACGGTGGCACCCCACCGGCCGTATAGTGCTGCAAGAACTTGCCCCAATCGATCGGCATGACGCCCGTTTGAATCGCCTGCGTGCGCAGCAAATGTTCCAGCACCCGCATGCCCTGCTCCGGTGCGATCGTGCCCACGCCTTGCGCCGCGATGCGTTGATCGACGCCGTGCGCCACCGCCGCGCCGACTTCCGACCACGCGCCCCAGTTGATGCTGAGGGCGGGCAGCCCCTGCGCCCTGCGCCAGTGCGCCAGCACATCCAGCAACATGTTGGCCGCGGCGTGATTGCCTTGCCCCGCCGACCCCAGCACCGAAGCCAGCGATGAATACAGCACAAAGAAATCCAGCGGTTGGTCGCAGGTCAATTGATGCAAATGCCACGCACCATCGACCTTGGGCTGGAGCACGTTGACGAAGCGCGACCAGTCTTGCTGCGCGAGCGCGCCGTCGTCGAGCACGCCGGCCGAATGGATGATGCCACGCAGCGGCGGCCCCTGCCGATCGATGTGAGCAAGCACGCGCCGCACATCGTCGAACTGCGACACATCCCCTTGCCACGTTTCGATCGCCGCGCCGCGCTCGATCAGCTGCGCCACCGTTTGTTGTGCCGCAGCCGATGGTTCACCGCGTCCCATCAGCACCAGATGCTGCGCGCCGCGTTCGACCAGCCATTGAGCCGTGATGAGACCCAGACCGCCCAGGCCGCCGGTGATGAGATAGGTGGCATCGGCCCGCACGATCACATCGATTTGCGGCTGCACGATCACAAGCTTGCCGATGTGTCTGGCCTGAGCCATGTAACGGAAAGCGCCCAGCGCCTGATCGATTGGGAACGCGCGATAGGGCAGCGGCTTGAGTTCGCCGGTCTCGATCAGCGCCACAATCTCCAACAACATCGATCGGATCAACGCCGGATCATGTTGGGCGGTCACGCCCCAATCGACGACGTAGTATTCGCGACCGCGGCCCAGTTGCGCCGCCTGTTTTTCATCGAGCAAGCCGCTCTTGCCGATTTCGAGGAAGCGGCCGCGATCGCCCAGAACTGCAAGGCTCTTTGGAATGAACTCGCCTGCCAGCGAATTCAAGATCACATCCACACCTTGACCATTGGTCAAGGTCATGATCTCAGCGGCGAAGTCGAGCGAACGCGAATCCATGACGTGGGCCACGCCCAGCGACTTCAGGTAGGCGCGCTTCTCCGGGCTGCCGGCGGTCGCAAAGATTTCTGCACCCGCGCGTTGGGCCAGCTGCACGGCCGCCAGGCCGACGCCACCGGCCGCTGCGTGGATCAACACGCGCTCACCGGCTTGCAGACGTCCCAGATGATTCAGCGTGAAATGCGCGGTAATGAACGGGATCGCGATCGTCGCCGCGGCTTCGAAGCTGAGCCCGGCCGGTTTACGCGCGACCAGATTCACCGACGCAGTCACGAATGATCCGAAGCAGCCGCCCACCAGCACGATGACATCGTCGCCAATTTGCAAGTCTGTCACGCCGTCGCCGCGGGCGACGCCGTCTCCGATCGCGACGATCGTCCCGGCGCATTCGCCGCCGAGCAGGCCCGGATCGCCGGGATACATGCCCAACACATTCATCACGTCTTTGAAGTTCAGCCCGGTGGCCTGCACGGCAATCTCGACTTCAGCCGGTCCGGGTGCTCGCCGCACCAGCGGCGCCAACGCCAGATTGTCGAGCGTGCCACGCGCGGTGATCTCTAATCGAGTTGGCGCTGCATCCTTGTCGGTTGAGATTCGACGCGCGAGTCGCGCCACGTAGCGCTGGCCGTTCCGATAGGCCACTTGATCTTCAGTCTCATTCAGCAGTTCACGGATCAGCGCCTCGCCGTCATCCCCCGTTCCATCGAGATCGATGCGCGTGCAGTGCAGCTCGGGATATTCCAGCGCAATGGTCTTGCCCAACCCCCAGATCGGCGCTTGAACAATGGCCAGACTTTCACGATCCTGTTGAATCGCTTGCGCGTGCCGCGTCACAAACCACAAGCGCGGCACGCCACGCGCAGGCCAGCCGCTCTTGATCAACGCCTGAGTCAAATGCAGCGCACTGCCCGTGCTCAACATCAACTGTGCGGATGTCGCAGCGTCCGATGCGGGCACATCCAAATTCCACAGCTGCAGGACGCCCGGACAGGCTTCAGCGCCAATCGCGTCGCGCAGCACGCGCGCCGCATCCGCCGGTTGGGCCGGATCAATCTGCCAGCGATTCGGTGCGAGTTGCTGATAAACAGCGCCGTGCTCAATCATGATGCAGTGTGCGCCCTGCGCAGACAATTTGTCCGCCAGCCGATCGCCGACGCCGCCGGCATCCGCAAAGATCAACCAGCGACCCGCCGGCTGCGGCGCGATCGACAGCGGACCGCGCGCGATGATGATCGACTGCACCGAAAAGGCGGCATCATCTTCGGCGTGCAAAGGCAAGGCCGCGACCGGCGTGAAGCCCACCTCCATCAACAACTGTGACCATTGGGCGCGCGACAACAACGGATACGCTGGCCGCAGGTCCTCATCGGTGAATTTCCACCAGCCATCAGTCAGGCCGAAGGTCAGATCGATCCAGCGTTGGGGCCGGTTCACTTCGATCATCATCAGTAGGCCGTCCGGCGACAGCACTTGCTTCACACGATTGAGCGTGCGCCGCAGATCGGCCGTCGCATGGATCACATTAGCGGCAAGGACGATGTCGAAGTGGTGCGGCGCAAGGCCCTGCGCCAGCGGATCTTGCTCCAGATCAAGCGTTTGATAGCGCACGAACGGATACGCTTCAAAGCGCTGCTGTGCCTTCGCCGTAAACAGCGGCGAAATATCCGTGTACGTATACTCGACGCGAGTAGACTCGCCACGATCGGCCGGCAAGCGCGGCAGCACACTCGCGGTGGTGCCGCCCGTGCCCGCGCCAATCTCAAGGATGCGCAGCGTGCGGCCTGCCGGCAACTGCGCCAGCGCGGTGGCAATCGCTTCCGCGACGAGCGCGTTGTAAGTCCGGGCGGAAGGTGAAACATGATACAACTGCTCGGCCGCATCAAACGATCCGCCGGGGAACAGCAGTTGCAGCGCATCGACTTCACCCCGCAGGGCGTGGGCCAATTGCGGCCCGCAGCGCGCCAGCAATTTCAATTCCGCCGAGTTCGGGAAGCGTTCCAGCAATTCGGCCGGCTGCGTTGACGTGGCTGTGTCGTCAAAAAGGCGCGTGACTTCCCACTCGTCAGCCGCACGTTGCAGGTAGTGGCCTTCGCTCAGAATCTCCAATAACCGATCGAGCAAACGCCGATACGAATCGATTACGCCAAGTTGCCGACTTAAGATCAGGGTCGATACCCGATCGCCAACGCGCGGCTTCCAGCCCAGTTGCTGGAACGCGTCAATCACATACGCCAGACCCAGGGCTTCAAGCGGTGGCAGCAATTCGGCGTAAATCGGCATGCCATGCTGAATACCAAAAGACGCGACCAGCGGCTGCACCTGATCGATGAGTGCATCAGGCGTTGGCAAGCAGCTGCTGTCCGAGCGGGGTTGCGGTTGCCACTCGACCTCATACAACCAATCAGCGAATTCCGTAGTCGCCGCCTTGCCTCGTACCGCGCTGCGATCGGCCCGTCGAAACTGCATGCCGATCGCTTCCGCGACGAGCTGGCCGTCATCATCAAACACGCGGATGTCCGCTGTAAGAGTGGCGTGATTGGCCGGCTGATTGGGCCGGATGAGGGCGTGGCTCCAAACGTGTGTGCCGGGCCGTCGATACAATCGGAAGTTCTCCACGCCGATCGGCAAGTAAGTCTCCGCCGGATTCGGCACCGCGGCTTCCAGAATTTGGATGCAGGCATCCAGCAGCGCCGGATGAATACGATACGCGACTGCTTCGCTCTCTGCCCCGTCCGGCAATTGAATCTCCCCCAACGCTTCACTGCTGCGCCGCCAGATGTGGCGCACGCCATGCAGGCTCGGTCCAAACACCATGCCGTGATCGCGCAGCTGTTGATAGTGGGCGTCCGCCGTAACTTGCTCGATGCAGCGCGACTGAATCTCAGTGCGCAGCAACGTTGTCATTGGCGCGGCCTGATCCACGCGGCCCACTGCGGAAGCATGCAGCTGCCACCCGGTTTCAGCATCGCCGCTGCTAAAGAACTGCATGGACACCGCGCCCAAGCCATCGGGTTTGACGATCACCTGGGTGATGCGCGTCGCACCTTCCGGCACAACCAACCCGGCATGGATCGTCACATCTTCCAGCCAGCACGCGTCAGTCGTCAACACGTTCTGCATGGCAGCCGTGAAGGCCTCAAGATAAGCCGTCGCGGGCAGCAGCGCCGTCTCAAACACGCGATGATCGTTCAACAGTGTCGAGGTCGCCGTGCCCAATTCGGACTCGAATTGAACGTCACTTAAGGCCGAGCGCAGCCGCCGGCCCAACAGTGGATGAAGCGCAGGTGTGCGCGAATCAATCGCCATTCGACGAGGCGCGGCCGCCAACCAATATCGTTCACGCTGGAAGGGATACGACGGCAGTGCGAGCTTGCGACGCGCATACGGCTCATCGAAACCGCGCCAATCGACGCGCGCGCCGCGCACAATCAACGCCGACAGGCTGCCCAGAATCGTCAACCAATCATCTTGTCCCGGCCGCAACGAGGGCAGCCACAGCGCCGCGTCATCATCCATGCAGCGTTGACCCATGCCCAGCAATGTTGGGCCGGGGCCAATCTCGACGAAGATCGTGTGGCCCATGTGGTGCAGAGTCTCGATCGACGCCGCAAAGCGGACGGCCGCGCGAACATGCTGACGCCAGTAGGCGGGTTGGGTCACTTCCGTTGTGACCGCCTGGCCCGTCACATTGGAGATCAATCGAATCTTGGGCGTGGCAAACTTGACTTGCGCCGCAATGCGTTCGAACTCGTCGAGCATCGGATCCATCAACGGCGAGTGAAAGGCGTGCGAGACCTTCAACGCTTTCGATTTGATGCCGCGCGCGCGCAGCTGCTCCAACACCGATCGGACTGCGGCGCCTTCGCCGGAGATCACGACATTATCCGGCCCGTTGATGGCCGCCAGCGAAACGCGATCGGCGAAGGGCGCAATCGCCTCGGCCACAGTCGTTTCAGCGGCAAAGACCGCGGCCATCTCACCACCGGGCGGCAGGGCTTGCATCAACCGGCCGCGCGCCGCGATCAACTTCAGGCCGTCTTCCAGACTGAAGACGCCCGCCACACAGGCCGCCACATATTCGCCGACACTGTGGCCCATCACGGCTGAGGGTGTCACGCCCCACGACTTCCATAGCTCGGCCAACGCGTATTCAACGGCGAACAGGGCGGGCTGAGTGAAGGCCGTCTCATTGATTGTTGACACCGGCACTGCATCCGCCGCGCGGTGCAAGTGTTGTTGATTGCTGAATGCTGATTGCGGATAAAGCACCGACAACAAAGACTCGCCAAGATACGGGCGCAAAATTTCGTCGCAGCGATCGAGCGCGGCGCGAAAGACGGGCTGCGTCTCATACAACTGCCGCCCCATCTCGACGTATTGCGCTCCCTGCCCGGTGAACAGGAAAGTGATCCGGGGCCGATCGGTGGTGGGCACTTCACCGCTGATCACACCGGTCGCAGACTCACCCGCCAGATACGCGGTGAACTGCTCACGCAGCTGATCGATCGAACGGGTTACGAAGGTGGCGCGGTGAGTGAACTGCGCGCGACCCGTATTGGCCGTGAAGCACACATCCGCCAGCGCAGCCGGTGACGCCTCGATCAGGTGTTGATGGAAGCGATCAACCAATGCCGTCAACGCCGCCTTGTTCTTCGCCGATAGCGCCAGCACATGCGAGGGGCGCTCGATCTCGATCGGTTTGGCTTCGCCGATCGGCGCTGCTTCGACGATCAGGTGCGCATTGGTGCCGCTGAAGCCAAACGCGCTGATCGCGGCGATGCGGCGCTCGTAACCGGCGGGCCACGGCTGCAATGTGACCGGGATCACGGCCGGTACTTCGGACCACGGAATGAATGGATTCGGTGTCTGAAAATTCAAATGCGGCGGAATTTCACCGTGCTGCACCATCAACACCACTTTGATCAGGCTCGCCACGCCGGCCGCCGCTTCCAGATGGCCGATGTTGGTCTTCAACGACGCGAGCAGGAACGGGCGATCGGCAGCACGGCCGTCGCGCAGCACTTTCGCCAGCGCGCGCACTTCGATCGGATCGCCCAGCGAAGTGCCGGTGCCGTGCGCTTCGACGTAACCCACCTCGGCGGGTTTAGTGCGTGCATTCGCCAGCGCTTCGCGGATCACCGCTTCTTGTGCGGGGCCATTCGGCGCGGTCAGGCCGCTGCTGGGACCATCTTGATTGAGCGCCGAGCCGCGAATCACGGCCAGAATCCGATCGTCATCGGCGATGGCGTCGGATAACTTCTTGAGCACGACGATGCCGGCCCCTTCGCCTTCCGCAAAACCATCGGCGCGCGCGTCGAACGTCTTGCAATGACCGTCAGGCGCCAGCATGTGTGACTTTGAAAACGCAATTGTGTTGTCGGGCGACAGCGCCAGGTGCACACCGCCCGCCAGCGCCATACGGCATTCGCCGCTGCGCAAACTCTGACACGCCACGTGCACCGCCACCAATGACGACGAACATGCCGTATCGATCGAGAGGCTGGGTCCTTGCAAGCCCAGCACGTAAGACAACCGGCCCGAGGCAATGCTGTGCGCAATGCCCGAACCGTAATAGGCATCGAAGCGGGTGGCATCGCCCTGCTGCTGAATCAAATTGATGTAATCGGCGCTGGCAATCCCGATGAACACACCGGTCCGGCTGCCGGACAATTGATCGGGCGCTTGCGCGGCATGTTCCAACGCCTCCCACGCCACTTCGAGCAGCAGCCGCTGCTGCGGATCCATACCCGTCGCTTCACGCGGTGAAATGCCGAAGAACTGCGGATCGAACTGATCAACCCGATCGAGAAAGCCGCCCCACCGCGTGTACGTTTTGCCGGGCGCATCTTGATCAGCATCGTAGACCGCGTCAGCGTCCCAACGATCGGCCGGCACTTCGCGGATCGCATCGACGCCGCGCCGCAGATTCTGCCAGAACGTCGCGGGATCATGGGCGTTGCCAGGGAAGCGGCAGCCCAGGCCGATGACGGCGATCGGCTCGTGCTGCGCGCGCAGCGCACGCTCGGCCGCTTCCAGTTGCGCCTGCGTTTCTTCCAACGCGAGAAAGGCTTGTTTTAAGGGTGATAGGGTAGTGGCGTTGGCCATGTCAGGTTCGTGACCTCAATTTCTTCATGAGCAGCGCGGTGACTTCTTCATCCGACATCTGCTCGAGCTCATCGACCGTCGATGATGGGCCTGCCTCGCCGTAACTTGAAGCGACAGGTTCCGTTGGCGCGGCTGACCCATCCGCCAGCGCCAGCAGATCATACAGCAGATACCGGGCAATGGCTTCGATGGTCGGATAATCAAAGATTAACGTCGCCGGCAGATTCTGCGCCAGACCCAGCCCGCCGCTCAACCGGCTGCGCAGTTCAACGGCCATCAGGGAATCGACGCCGATGTCCATCAAGCGCGCCCGGCGATCGAGCGGCTCGTTCGGATCGAGCCGGAGAATGCGTACCACGTGCTGGCGCACAAAACCGATCAAGATATCGTGGCGCTCATCAGGCAGCGCAGCTTGCAGCTGATTCAATAGATCGATGGACGGCGCTTGCCCGGCCGATTGGATCGGCACGGCCCGATCGGTTTCCACCTGCTCGATCGGCGCTTCACCCTCGACGGTCCCGTTCGACTGCGGCGGTCGCGCGACGATCACGTGCAGGCCCAGCACATCAGCCGCCGACCCGGCTTCCGGCCAGCTGACCACGTCTGTGAAACCGGCAGCCCGCAAAACTTGAGCCCACTGCGCGGGCGACAACAACGGATAATCCTGCGCACTGCGCACATCGTCGTCGAAGCGCTGCCAGCCTTCGATCAGACCGGTCGTAATGTCGTACCATGAAATCTGCCGCGTCGCTTCATACAGCACCAACACGCCCTGCGCCGCCAACAGTGATTGAACGTGTTGCAGGGTTTCATCCACATTGTGCGTGGCATGCAAGACATTCGCCGCGATGACGACGTCATAGCCGTGGCGCGCATAACCCTGCGCCGCCGGGTCCTGCTCGATGTTGAGCAGCCCGTAACGCACGAACGGATAGGCCGCAAATTTCTCGCGGGCGCGATCGAGAAACAGATCGGACACATCGGTGAAGGTGTACGTCGTCCGATCGCGTGACAGCGCCGGCAGGACCGCCGAGGTCGTCGAGCCGGTGCCCGCCCCCAACTCGATCACGCGCAGCCGATCACCGCTGCGCGCGGCCGCTTCGACGACGGCCCGCACCACGTTGTTGAAGTAGCGGGCCTGCGCCCAGTCTTGATACAACGCTTCGGTCGTGGCAAATGATCCATCGGGAAACAGCGTTTCCAGAGCGCTGATCTGCCCCGTCAACACTCCGGGCAGCGCCTCGCCGCAGCGTCGAACGTAGTCGATCAGGAACGGCACATCCGCCAGGGCCGCCTGCGCTTCAACCCACGTGGCCTCCAACGAACGCTGAGCGAACGGCTGCGCCGCAACATACACGCCATCGGATCGCCGTTCCAGCCGGCGGGCGTCGACGAGCTTGTTCAACCAGCGCCCCATCAAATTGCGGTACGTCGGCGCAATGTTGCAGCGCGCCAAAAGTGAGTCGATCGATTGTTCTTCGCCCGCCTGCGCAAACGCGCCTAACGCGCCCAGTGCGTTGTACACATAGCCAATCGTCAGTTCGCTGAGGCAGCGCTGTTTTTCGGCATACGTATTTAGCGCCAGATCCAACGGCGCTTGTTGGGCTTGTCGCCGGCCCGCATCGATCACATCCGCCCAACGTTGCGATGTCGTCGCTGCAGGTATCACACGCTGCGCGCGATCTTCAGTCCACCAGTACGCCTTGTGCTCAAAGGGATACGTGGGCAGTGACACGCGCTGGCGTGCGGCGACGTAATCGCGCTCGAAGCCAACCCAGTCGATCCGCGCGCCGTGCACGTACAACGCCGACAGTGTCTCCAGCAGCTGCGCCCAATCCGCCTGTCCCTCGCGCAACGAAGGCAGCCATTGACTGGCAGCCGGCTCGCGCACGCAACGTTGACCCAGGCTAAGCAGCGTCGGGGCCGGCCCGATCTCGACAAATACGCGATAACCCTGTTGATCGAGCGTATCCATTGTCGCGGCGAAACGCACCGTCGAACGCAGATGACGCCGCCAATACTTCGCGTCAGCCACTTCCGCGCCGTCGATCATTTCACCCGTGACACTCGACATCAAGGCGGTGTGTGGTCGTGAGTATTCCACTTCCGATGCGATGCGTTCGAACTCGTCGAGGATGGGTTCGATCAACGGCGAATGCGACGCATACGCGATCGGCAGGCGGCGCGATCGGATCTTGCGCGCTTGCAGCTCTGCCAGGACAGCGTGAACGGCTGCGCTGCGGCCTGAAATCACGACCGTTTCAGGGCTGTTGATCGCCGCGATCGCGACCTCAGGCTGCGCGGCTAATGTGGCCGCGACTGTGGCTTCGTCGGCAAACACTGTCACCATCTCGCCAACTTCAGGCACGGCGCGCATCAAACGATCGCGCGCAGCCACCAGCTTCAAGCCATCGGCCAGGCTGAAGACACCGGCCACACACGCCGCCGCGTATTCACCCAGACTATGACCGGCCACGATGGCGGGTTCAACGCCCCACGACTGCCATAATTCGGCGAGGGCATATTCAAGGGCGAAGACGGCGGGCTGAGTGATTGTTGATTGCTGACTATAGTCCCCGGAGCGCAGCAGAGTGGGATTGTTGATTGCTGATTGAGAATAGAGCAATTTCTTCAGAGATTCACCCGTCTGCGACTGGAAGATCGCGTCGCACCGATCGATCGCGGCGCGGAAGGTAGGCTGCGTATCGTACAGCTGACGCCCCATGTCCGCGTATTGCGAGCCATAACCCGTGAACAAAAAAGCAACCGCGGGCGGATTCGCGTCGAGCCGATGGCCGTTGAATACGTTGACGTTGTCGCGTCCGGTCATGAACGCCGTTAAGCGTTCGCGCGCTTCATCAGGCGTCGAGGCGATCACGGCCAGTCGATGCGCAAAATGCGATCGGCCGGTGTTCGCGGTGAAACACACGTCGGCGAATGAATCCGTTGAGTGTTGCAGATGACGCTCGAATTGCGCCGCCTGGGATTTCAAAGCCGCGGCGCTTTTGGCCGACAACGTCAACACCTGCACTGGTCGATCAATCGCGGCTTCGATCGGGGGCGCGCCTGGCGCCTCTTCAACGATTACATGTGCGTTGGTGCCGCTGAACCCGAATGAACTCACGCCCGCGATGCGGCGATCGGCCTGCCACGGCGCGTGCTGCGTGGCGACGATCAGCGGCCACTGATCCCATTCGACGTAGGGATTGCGCTGCTGAAAGTGCAGCTGCGGCGCAATTTCCCGATGCTGCAACATGAGCACGACTTTGATCAGTCCGGCCAACCCGGCCGCCGCTTCCACATGGCCGATATTCGTCTTGACCGAACCGATCAGCAGCGGCGTGGATCGATCGCGGCCGTACACACCGCCGAGCGCGCGTACCTCGATCGGATCACCCAACGACGTGCCGGTGCCGTGCGCTTCAACGTAACTTACTTGCGCCGCTTCGACGTTGGCGTCTTTCAACGCCGCACGGATCACCGCTTCTTGCGCCGGACCATTCGGCGCGGTCAGGCCGCCGCTGCGACCGTCGTGATTGATGGCCGAGCCGCGCACGATCGCTAACACCCGATCGTGATTGGCGATGGCGTCCGGCAATTTTTTCAGCACGATCACGGCGCAGCCTTCACCGCGCACGTAACCGTCGGCGCGCGCATCAAACGTTTTGCAGCGGCCATCCGTCGATAACATATTCGCTTTGGAAAAGTTGATGTTGACTTCAGGCGTCAAGATCAAATTGACGCCGCCCACCAGCGCCAGCTGGCATTCGCCGCGCCGCAGGCTTTGAGCCGCGAGATGCACCGCCACCAACGACGACGAACACGCCGTATCGAGCGCCATGTTGGGGCCATGCAGGCCCAGCCAGTATGACAGGCGCCCGGCAGTCACGCTGAACGCGCTGCCGGTGCTGGCGTACGTATCGATCTTCGCCGGATCAGTGAACAGCAAGCGACCATAGTCGCTGTTGGCGAGGCCCAGAAACACGCCGGTATCGCTACCCGCCAATCGCTCCGGTGATTGACCCGCCTGCTCCAAAGCCTCCCACGTCACTTCCAACAACAGGCGCTGCTGCGGATCCATGCTCATCGCTTCACGCGGCGAAATGCCGAAGAACGGCGCATCAAATTGATCGATGCCGTTCAACCACGCGCCGAAGCGCGTGGACATCTTGCCCGGCGTTGTCGAGTTGGCATCGTAGTAAGCGTCGATGTCCCAGCGTTCGGCCGGCACTTCGGCGATGGTGTCCACGCCATCGCGCAACAATTGCCAGAACGATTCGGCAGCCTGCGCCCCGCCCGGAAAACGCAGGCTCAAGCCTACAATCGCAATCGGTTCGGTGCGTGCCTGTTCAACTTCGTCGCGCTGCGCGAGCTGCGCTCGCAGTTCGCGAATCTCCACAATCGCTTGCTTCAAAGGCGACAAATTATCTGCCCGTTCAGCCATTCCGCCGTCCTTGCTGGCCGGATGCCAGTTCCTGCAGCAATAAAGCCTCGGCTTCATCTTCCGATAACGTGGCAAGGTCTGCCATGGCGAGATCCGCCGTTAAGTCAGTGGCCGATGAAGGCACCGCGCGTTGTTCGCTCACCCCCGATTGAACCGGTTGCGACTCAACGGGCATGAATTCTTTTGTCAGAAAATCCACCAGCCCGTCGATCGTCGGATAGTCAAACAACAACGTCGCGGGCAGGCTCCGCGCGAAGCCCGTGCCAAGCGCGTTGCGCAGTTCGACCGCCATCAACGAATCCAGCCCCAGCTCGCTCAACGGTTGGCGCGGATCGATCGGATACGAGGCGCTCAGCCCCAGCACATTGATCGCATGCTCACGCACGTGATTCGACAAGATCGATCGGCGCTGATTGATCGGTGCGGCCTGCACTTTAGCCACGATCGTCATGGCGGCCGCCGATCGCGCCGCCGGTTCGATCGGCTTCACGTCCGATCGGATCTCGGCAAACAGCGGCGGCCGCGTATCGTACTGTCGCCAATCGATCGGCAGCACCATCAGCTGCGCCGCGTTCCGCGCCGCGTCCGATTGCAATAGCTGTGTCAACACCTGCCAGCCTTGCGCGGGCGAAATGTAGCGCAGCCCCTGCGTCAGGCGTCGCCCGCGATCGTGATCGCTCAACGCGGCGAACATACCTACGTCGCTCCACGCGCCCCAGTTGACGCTCAACGCGGGCAGACCGTGCGCGTGCCGATGCTGCGCGAGCGCATCCAGCGCCGCGTTCGCGGCCGCGTAGTTGCCCTGCCCGGCCGAGCCTAACACCGACGCGATCGACGAAAACAGCACGAAGAAATCGAGTGGATAATTTTGCGTCAAAGCATGCAGCTGCCACGCGCCGCCCGCTTTGGGCGCGGCCACCGCCTCAAAGCGTTCCCACGTCTGCTGGACCAGCACTCCGTCGTCGATGATACCGGCCGTGTGAACAATGCCGCGCAGTGGCGTAGCCGGATCGATGCTCGATAGGATCGCCGCGACTTGATCGGCTTGTGAGACGTCCGCCTGCGCGACGATCACGTGCGCGCCCTGTTGCTCGAGTGTGTTGATCGCGGTTTGCGCCGCACTCGATGGCGCGTGTCGGCCCATCAGGATCACGTGTCGCGCGCCCTGCTCGACCAGCCAACCGGCCGCCTGCAAGCCAAGACCACCCAGACCGCCGGTAATCAAATACGTGCCGTCGGCGCGAATGGCGATCGGATGTGAAGACCGATCGGCCGGTTGCGACACGACGATCTTGCCGATGTGTCTGGCGCGCTCCATAAAGCGGAAGGCTTCGACCGCGTCGGTCAATGCGAACACACGCAGCGGCAGCGGCTTCAGTTCACCACGTGCGATCGACTGCATCAACTCGCGCAGCAGCGCTTGAATCAAAGCGGGATCGTCGCGCATCACTGCGCCAAGATCGTAAACGTGATAGGCCGCCCCGGGCCGCGCCTGTGCCATGCGCCCGGCGGACCAGATGTCACGCTTGCCGATTTCCAAAAAGCAGCCGTGCGGCTTCAACACACTGACGCTCTGCGTGATGAAGTCACCCGCCAACGAATTCAAGATGATGTCCACGCCTTCGCCGTTGGTGAGTCGCGTGATGTCATCAGCGAAGCTCAACGTGCGCGAGTCCAGCACGTGCGGCACGCCGATCGAGTGCAAGTAGGCGCGTTTTTCCGGGCTGCCGGCGGTGCCAAAGATTTCTGCTCCGGCACGCTGCGCGATCTGAACGGCGGCCAGACCCACGCCCCCGGCCGCGGCGTGAATCAACACGCGGTCGCCCTTCGAGAGCTGCGCCAGCTGGTGCAGGCCATACTGCGCGGTCAAAAACGCGATGGGCAGCGTGGCCGCTTCGTCAAACGTCATCGTCGGCGGTTTCGGCGCGACGAATTCAGCGCGCGTGATCGCATACGTGCTGAAACTACCGGCAGCCGCTGCCAGCACTTCATCGCCCGCGTGCAAATGATCCACGCCGTCGCCGACCGAGACAATCTCGCCCGCACATTCACTGCCCGGCGCGCCCGCGTCGCCGGGGTACATGCCGAGCGCGTTCAACACGTCGCGGAAGTTGAGGCCGGTGGCGCGCACGCGAATTTCCACTTCACCGTGACCGGGCGTACGGCGCGACACGGGCTGCAACGTCAAATTGTCAAGCAAGCCGCGCGACGGAATGGCGAGTTGAACCGCAGATGGCGCGGCCTGTTGCGCAGTGCGAGCGGTGTGACGTGTGAGCCGTGCCACGAAACGGTCGCCGCCCCGATACGCGATGCGATCTTCACTATCAGTTGAAGTCATTTCAGACAACAACGCTTGAGCGGCCTGATCGACCGACGCCGATGGATCAAGGTCGATGCACGCGCAGTGTAACTCAGGTTGTTCGAGCGTGATCGTCGCAGCCAGGCCCCACAGCGGCGCTTGATCGATCGCAACATCTTCGCCTGATCGAACGGACTGTGCCCCGCGCGTGACCAACCACAGGCGCGGTGGCTGCTTCATCTGCGCCAGGGCTTGAACCAGGTGCAGCACACTGCGGCCGCTGTGATCAGCTGCGGCGCGCCCGCCATCGAGCGACCAGAGATGCAGGATGCCGCGCCAATCCGATCGAGCCAGCAAGGCTGGCGTTATCGATTCGTCTCCGCGTTGAACCAGCACACAGTCCGCGCCGCGCGCTTGCAGCTGCCGGGACAGTTCCATCGCCGCGCCGTGTTCGTCGGCATAGATTAACCAGGCGCTATTAGCCAGCGTTACAGGCTGAGAGCCAGGCAGCGCCGATCGCCATTCGATCTGGTAAAGCCAGTCATCAAAATTTACGGGACGCGAAAGCAGCGCTTCACGCGGCGCACGTTTGAAATGCAAGCCACGTACCTCGGCGATCAATTGATCCGACGCATCAAACACGTGTAGATCGGCGCTGATGATCTCGCGGTTCGTGCCGTTGGCAGCCAGTACTGTGGCGTGACTCCAGACTTCCCCGGCGGGCGAACGCAACACGTTGATGCAATCGCAGCCGATTGGCAAATAGATCGCATCGCCATTAGGATCGGACTCGATTAGAAAAGCCGCGCCGATCGCCTGCCAGCATGCATCCAGCACTGCGGGATGAAAACGATACGCCTCTGTGTCGGCGGCAAAGTCGTCAGCCAGCTGAATCTGCGCCACAACTTCGGTGCGCTGCGGATCGATCGTTAATCGCCGGATACTCTGAAAATGCGGTCCGTATTCCAACCCGCGTTCAGCGATACGCTCGTAAAATCGGGCTGGTGCGATGTCGGTCAGGCAGCGTAGGCGCGCGCCCTCCAACGTACCGACGGGCGTAGCGAGACCGGCGGATAACCGCAGATTGCCGGACATATGCAGCTGCCACTCCGAGTCGGCGGCGCTGAACACTTGAAAATCGGCCAGTCCGTCTTGCGCGGGCGACAGCACGACTTGCACGGTGCGGGTTTCGTCGTCCGGCACGGTGAGCGCGTGTTGAATGACCAGCTCTTCAAGCGCGTACACGCCTTCGCCGAAAGTCTCGCGCGCGGCTGCCAACACCAGCTCGACATACGCCGTGGCGGGGAACACCGGCGTACCATACACGCGATGCTCGCCCAGCAGCGGCCAATCCGCCACGCTAAGCGGCGTTTCAAACGCACTGCCTTTGATCGCCGGCGAACGCAACCGGCTGCCCAACAACGGATGAATCGCAGAGGCGCCGGGTAATCGTCGGGCGGATGTGCGCGATCCAGCGGCGAACCAGTAGCGTTCGTGCTGGAAAGGATAGGTGGGCAGTGACACGCGCTGCCGCGTGTATTCGCCATCGAGACCAGACCAATCGACCGCCACGCCTTGCGCGAATAATGTGCCTGCGCTCTTGAGCAGCGTGCGCCAATCCGATTGACCCGATCGCAGCGAAGCCAGCCATACGCCCGCACCTTCCGGCACGCAGCGCTGCGCCATGCCGATCAACGTGGGATTCGGGCCGATCTCGAGATACAGTTCGAAGCCCTGTTGATGCAGCGTCTCGATACCGTCGGCAAAGCGCACCGCCGCTCGAATGTGATCGCGCCAGTAGCGGGCATCCGGCACTTCGCCGGGCTGCCAGACGCGCCCGGTGACATTCGAAATGAGGGGCAGGCGTGGCGCGTGAAACTCGATCGTGCGCGCCACCTGCTCGAACTCGTCAAGCATCGGATCCATCAGATGGGAATGAAAGGCGTGCGACACGATCAAACGCCGTGACTTGATACCCTGGCTGTGCAGCTGATCGACGACGGCCTGCACATCGGCGCCGACACCTGAGATCACGCTGTTGTCCGGGCCGTTGATGGCCGCGAATGACACGGTGCTCGAATAGGGCGCACACGCGGCGCGCACCACCGCTTCAGTCGCAAATACGGCGGCCATCGCGCCGCCGGCCGGCAGCTGCTGCATCAAGCGGCCGCGCGCGGCAATCAACTTCAAACCATCTTCGAGGCTGAAGACACCGGCCACGCACGCCGCCATGTATTCGCCGACGCTGTGCCCCAGCACCGCGGCCGGTTCAATGCCCCACGATTTCCACAGTTCGGCCAGCGCATATTCGATGGCGAAAAGCGCGGGCTGGGTGAAAGCGGTTTGATCGATTGTTGACGGCTGAGTGTTGATTGCTGACACCTGCACTGCATCCGCAGCGCGGTGCAAGTGTTGACGATCGCTGAATGCCAGGTCAGGGTAGATGACTGACAACAAAGATTTACCAAAATACGGTCGCAGAATGGCATCACACCGATCGAGCGCGGCACGGAACGTCGGCTGCGTTTCGTACAGCTGCCGGCCCATGTCGATGTACTGCGCACCCTGCCCGGTGAACAGCCAGGCGATCTTCGGTTTAGCCGATCGCTGCACTTGCCCGACGATCACATTCGCGGTTTCTTCGCCGCGCGCAAAGGCGGCGAGATCAGTCTGAAGTTGCGCCAGCGACTCCGCTACGCTGGCCGCCCGATGCGCGAAGACCGATCGGCCGGTGTTGGCCGAGTAACAGACATCGGCCACGGCTAGTGACGGCTGCGCATCGAATTGATCGGCATAGCGCTGCGCCAGTTCGCGCAGGGCTTGATCGGTTTTGGCCGATAACGTCAGCAGCTGAACGGGCTGTACGGGGTGCGTGGCTTTCACCTCGCGATCGGGCGGCGCCTGCAAAATCGCGTGCGCGTTGGTGCCGCCAAAACCGAATGAACTCACGCCCGCCAGCGGCGGATGATCGCGCCGGGGCCACGGTGTCAAACGCGTCTGCACGCGCAGATGCAACTCATCAAACGGGATGTGTGGATTGGGCGACGTGTAGTTCAGGCTGGGCGGCAGCTCGCCGTGCTTCAAGGCCAGGGCAACCTTGACCAGTCCGGCGATGCCGGCCCCGGCTTCAAGATGGCCGATGTTGGTTTTGACCGAGCCGATGGCAAGGTAATGGCCAGCGGTTCGCAGGCGGCCGAGCACTTCACCCAACGCATTCGCTTCGATGGGATCACCGAGTGATGTGCCGGTGCCGTGTGCTTCCACGTAATCGATCTGCTCCGGCCGAACACCCGCGTTCGCGAGAGCCTCACGCAACATGGCCTGTTGCGCCACGCCGTTCGGCACCGTGAGACCGCTGCTGAAACCGTCTTGATTGACGGCGCTGCCGCGGATCACCGCATAGATCGAATCGCCATCGGCCACCGCTTTGGATAGCAGCTTCAGCACGATCACGATCGCGCCTTCGCCGCGTGCATAACCGTCGGCCCGCGCATCGAACGTCTTGCAGCGGCCATCCGGCGCGAGGAACTTGGTCAGGCTGATCGACGTGGCCGGGGCAAGTATCAAGTTCACGCCACCCGCCAGCGCCAGGGTCGATTCGCCCGATCGCAAACTCTGGCACGCGACGTGAATGGCCGCAAGTGACGACGAACAGGCGCTATCGATGGCCAGACTTGGCCCGCGCAGATCGAGCAGATACGACAGGCGATTGGGCGTGATGCACAACGCATTGCCCGACGTGAAATAGTTGTCGATCAGGCCTGGATCGAGCGTTTGATCGGGCACTTGCAACCGGCTGTAATCGTTAAGGCCGATGCCGACAAACACGCCCGTGCGGCTGCCGGCCAACCGCGCCGGCACAAGGCCGGCATCTTCGAGCGCCGCCCACGCCACTTCCAACACGATGCGCTGCTGCGGATCCATGCTGGCGGCTTCACGCGGCGCAATGCCGAAGAAGTGCGGATCGAATTGATCGACGTCTTGAATGAACGCGCCGTATGGGGTGCGAACCGTGCCCGGCGCTTCGTCGGGATCGAAGAACGCTGCGGCATTCCAACGCTCGGCCGGCACTTCTGAAATCGCATCGAGGCCGTTACGCAGCAAGTGCCAGTAGGCGGCGGGCGAATTGACACCGCCCGGCAAACGGCAGCCGATGCCGATGATGGCCACCGGTTCGGTGCGCGCCTGCTCGATCGTATCCAGCTTAGCCCGCAGTTTTTTCAACGCGACGAGCGCCCGCTTGAGCTGCCCGGCATCGTCGTTGACGTCTGGCGCAGTGCTCATTCCAACTCCCCTTGATCGATCGCGCGGAGCTCTTCATCCAGCAAGGCTCTCAGTTCGTCCTTCGATAGATCGTCCAATTCAGAGGTCATATCCGCCGCAGACACGGCCTCGTCGGTCGCTTCGAGCGTTGAGGTTGGGAACAACGTCTCGGTGAGATAACGCGCGAGGACGCCGACCGTTGGGTAGTCGAACGTCAGTGTGGGCGGCAGTGGGCGACCGATGTCGGCTTGCAGGCGATTGCGCAGCTCGACGGCCATGAGCGAATCCATGCCCAGCCGGAAGAAACCTTGATGCGGCTCGATGGCGTCGATTGAGTCGAAGCGCATGATGGCGGCCACTTGCTGTCGCACGTAATCGATCAGCGCCTCATATCGATCGGCCGGAAGCATAGCCTCAAGCTGCTGCAGGATGGCGGAGCGGCCCGACGTCTGATCGCTCGAGGCGATCGATGACGTGACCTGAGCCAGATCGCTCAGGAAGGCCGATGGTTTGCCGGTTGGCAATTGCTTGAAGTACGTGGGCCAATCGATACTCAACACTACGGCCGCTGGCAGATCGCGGCGCATCACGTAATCCAACGCTTCAATACCCGGCGCAGGCGAAAGAGCCTCAATGCCGCGCCCGGCCATGCGCTCACCGCGACCGGCTTCAACGGCCAGGCCCACTTCGGCCCACACGCCCCAGTTGACACTCAGCGCCGGCAGGCCGGTCGCGCGCCGATGTTGCGCGAGCGCATCCAGAAAGGCATTCGCCGCGGCGTAGTTGGCCTGACCCGGCATGCCCAGCAGCGCCGTGATCGACGAAAACATGACGAAGAAATCGAGTTCGCGATCACGCGTGGCGGCATGCAGCTGCCACGCGCCGTCGACCTTGGGCGCAAAGACAGTGGCAAAGCGCGCCCAGTCTTGCAGCAGCAGCACGCCGTCAGCCAGCACGCCGGCCGCGTGAATGATGCCGCGCAGCGGCGGCAGCGTTTGATCAATCTCGCCCATGATGCGTGTCACATCAGCCGCTTGTGAGACATCGCCCGACATCACCGCGAGGTGAGCGCCCGTCTGTTCCAAGGCTTGAATGATCTCGCGCGCGTGTTGATTGGGCACGCGGCGGCCGACCAACACGACGTGCTGCGCGCCGCGCTTCACCAACCACTGGGCCACCAGCAAGCCCAATCCGCCGAGACCACCCGTGATCAAATAACTGCCGGTCGATCGCGGCGCGAGGTCGTTATCCAGCAACGCGGGCTGCGCGTGTATCAAACGAGCCACGTAACGCCGATCGGCCCGCAGCGCGATCTGATCTTCGTGATCCGGCGCGACGATTTCGGCGAGCAGGGCGGCCCCATCGACATGGGCAGCGTCAGGATCGAGATCAATCAAGCCGCCCCACAGATCAGGATGTTCGACGGCGATGACGCGGCCCAGACCCCACAGCGTCGATTGCTCCACCGCCACACTCACTTCCGCTGCTACGCGCTGTGCACCACGGGTAACGAACCACACGCGCGGCAGCGACGCCTGCTTGAAATGGGCCAGACTTTGAATGAGATACAGCGCCCCTCCGCAAGTGACAGCCTGGGAGTGAGCGGTCAATCCCCACAGATAAATCACGCCGCGCAACAAAAGTTGATCCGTCTGAGCCACTTCGTCGAGCAAGCGCTGAAAGTCTTCACGGCGCGCGGGGTTCACGCGGATCTGATCGAGTTCGCGCGTGAACGATTCGCCGGGCGTGACGACGAGACACTGATCGCTGCGCTCGATCAAGGCCGCTGCCAACTCCAATCCGATCGTACCCGAATCCGAGAAGATCAACCATCGCCCCGATTGAGCAGCGTGCGCCAGAGCGGCCCGTTCGCGCGGCTGCAATTGCCACTTAACATTGTACAACCATTCGCGCTCTGCCGACGAGATCGCCAGCGTGGCCGTGACACATCTTTGCCACGAACCACTGTCCGCGCTGCGGCTGAAAATCTGGAACGAAGCCGCGTGATCGCCGTCGGGCGTGAGTATGGCTTGAAGCGTCAGCTCAGTCTCACTTATTGGAATAGGCGGCTGGACGGTCAATTCGCTCAGCGTGTGCAGCCTGTCGCCGAAAGCAAGTTGAGCGGCCGTGAGCGCCATGTCTCGATACACAGCGTCCGGCAAGGAGGCGGCGTCGATGTGCTGCTCGCGCAAGTAGCGGCGGAAGCGCGCGTCGAGTTTGTTTTGCCACACGCGGCTGCCCGGTTGGAGAGATGCAAGGTCGGGCAGCCGATAGCCGAGCAACGGATGATCGAGTTCAGTTGTCCAGGTTGCGCCTTGCGACACCGGGCGCGTCTCAAACCAGAAGCGCTGCCGCTGCCACGGATAGCCCGGCAGTGAGACGACATGGCCGTGCGGATACAGTGCGCGCCAATCGATGGCATAGCCTTGCGTGTACAACGTGCTGAAAGAAGACCACAGGCCAGCCTGCTCGTCTTCATCACGCCGCAAGGATGGCAAGGCCAGGCCCGTTTGCTGGCGAGCCTGCAAGCCCTGTTCAAGCGCGGCCTGCAAGATCGGATGCGGACTCAACTCGATGAAGGCCGTGATGCCCGCGTCGAGCAAGCGCTGCACCGCCGTCGAAAAGAGCACTGGCTCGCGCAGGTTCCGGCCCCAGTACACTGCATCCAGCGTTTCACCTTCAATCGCTTGCCCTGTCACGGTCGAATAGACGGGCAGCGTTGAAGCGTGCGGTCGTACCGCTGCCAACGAGTCCACCAACTCGCCGCGCAAAGACTCCATATGCGGGCTGTGCGCGGCCACGTCCACTTTGACCGGGCGGCAAAAGATGTTGCGCGCTTGCAGCGTTTCAACCACGGCCGCCAACGCGGCCGGATCGCCGGATAACACCGACGACGTGGGGCTGTTGCTGACCGCCACCGACAGGCGATCTTCGTAACCTTGCAAGGCAATCCGAGCCTCGTCGATTGAGAGATTCACGACCGCCATCGCACCCTGGCCGCTGACCCGCTTCATCAAGCGGCTGCGAGTGCAGATAATGCGCAGCGCGTCGTCAAGATCGAGCGCGCCCGCGATGTACGCAGCCGCGACTTCGCCCAGGCTGTGGCCGACGACGGCGTCCGGCTGAACGCCGCGCGCACGCCACACGTCGGCCAGTGCGATCTCGATCGCGCACAACACCGGCTGGATCACGTCGATGTCGTCGAGACGCGCCGTCGGCGAGGTGAGTTGATCGATCAAGCCCCAATCGACGTAGGCGCGCAGCGCTTCGTCGCACCGCTCAATGGTCCCGCGGAAAATCGCGTCGTGTTCAAACAACTGCCGGCCCATGCCCAACCACTGCGAACCCTGACCTGGGCACACAAACGCGATCTTGCCCCGGCCTTCGGCCACCGGACCGATCGGGCGTTCACCACGCTCGACAGCGCGCAGCTGATCGATCAGGGCTGCGCGCGTGTCACCCGTCACCGCGAATCGATAATCGTGGTGCGTGCGGCGCACGCTGGCCGTATAACATACAGCGTTCAGCGCGGCGAAATCTTGTGCGAGGAAACTTTGATAAGCGCGCGCCAGATCAGTCAACGCGGCCGGAGTGTGCGCAGACACAGGCAGGATGAACGGCGTGTGACGGGCGCTTTGTGGCGCGATCGCCTGCGGCGGCGCTTCTTCCAGCACGATGTGCGCGTTAGTGCCGGTGACGCCAAAGGAGTTTACGCCGGCCAACGCCGGTCCAACCCCGATCGGCCACGGGCCAATTTGGGTCTGAACGACGAACGGCAGATCGTTCCAGGGTATGTTAGGATTCGGTTCGTGGAAGTGCAGGCTGGGTGGAATGGCGCGATGTTGCAGGCATAATACGGCCTTGATCAGGCCCGCCACGCCTGACGCAGACTCGGTGTGACCGATGTTGGTTTTCACCGATCCAATGTGACACGGAAAATCTTTTGGGCGGCCTTCACTCAGGACTTCGCCCAGCGCTTTGACCTCTACCGGATCACCGACGCCAGTGCCCGTCCCATGCGCCTCGACGTACCCAATCTGACCGGGGAGCACGCCCGCGTTACGGTAGGCGGCTCGCAGCATGCCCGCCTGTCCCTGCCCGCTGGGCGCGACGAGCGAACCACTGCCGTGCCCGTCATTGTTGACGGCGCTACCACGAATGATCGCCTGAATCGGATCGCCATCCGCCAGGGCTTGCGACAGGCGCTTCAAGACGACGAGGCCGACACCTTCACTGCGTACGTAGCCATTGGCGCTCGCATCACCGAACTTGCAGCGCCCATCCGGGGAGAGCATCCGCGATCTGGAATAACCGATAGAGATATGCGGCTCTAAGATCAGGTTGACGCCGCCGGCCAGCGCTACGGTCGATTCGCCGCCACGCAAGCTCTGACAGGCCAGGTGGACCGTCACGAGCGACGACGAACAAGCCGTATCGATGGTGAGACTTGGTCCCTGAAAGTCAAACGCGTACGATAGCCGACCCGCCGCGGCATAACGTCCGCCGCCGGTGGTGATGTACAGATCGATGTCGCGAGTCGCGTTGAACATACGGCTTTCATAATCACCCGTCCATTGGCCGACAAACACACCCGTGCGGCTGCCCGCTAACTGATCGCGCACTTGCCCGGCATTCTCCAGGGCTTCCCAGGCGACCTCTAGCAGCAGGCGCTGCTGTGGATCCATCGCATCGGCTTCACGCGGAGAGATACCGAAGAAGGCCGCGTCAAATAGATCAACTTGATCGAGGAACCCGCCCTGGCGCGTCGCGACTTTGCCGGGAGTTGCCGGCGCCGCATCATAGAAAGCCTCGACATCAAAGCGGTCGGGGGGGACTTCACTGATCGCATCGACGCCCCCGGCAAGCAACTTCCACAAGGCTTCAGGTGTATTAGCGCCACCCGGAAAGCGGCACGCCATCCCTGTGATGGCAATCGGTTCCTGATTATCGATCATGTCACTCACTTGTGGCAGGCAATCTCAACTGCATGGGCCGGTACGGGCAAAACCCAACCCGATATGACGCTACGATCCAATCGGCTTAGGGTACTCTCGACCTTTCACGTCTGACAGGGTATATGCAGACCACAATCAGGCCGGAAAATCGCCTGACGCTCTATCGGGGTAGTATAGTACCAGGCCAGCTAATCCTAGCCGATGCCGGTTTGCTGAATGTTTGACGGGCTGGTAATCTGGCAGACGCGAATGGTATGAATCTTGTCGAAATATCGGGGGATGTAGATGAATTAGCCACATTTCGTCATAGACTGGTTGGTGTTTGACTACAAAGGCAGCGCTTCCTCGCGTAGAAGGCTGACAGATGAGCGTAAGGCGAAGGCTGCCTCTGCCAGGGTAATTGCATCTAATTCACCTGGCGCAGGCTACTGAGAGTTTCAATTGGGTGTTAGTTGCCGCGATTGTTGGTCCATCGCGTTTCTCGGCGCGCTCCGATCACATTTTCACAAACGGCGCAAACATTACGTGAGGCCAGCACCTGGCGAAACTCCCTCAGCGACATTCCAGCCAACTCACGAATGGTATAATCTCGATCAGCCAATTCCGGGTGACTACCGTTCATGACCTTCAATCCACAAAACCCGCTGGTCGTCCAGTCCGATAAAACCGTCCTGCTCGAAACGCAAAACGATCTGTACGAAGACGCGCGCGATGCGCTGGCGCGCTTTGCCGAGCTGGAAAAAAGCCCCGAATATCTGCACACCTATCGCATCACGCCGCTCTCCCTGTGGAATGCGGCCGCGGCCGGTTTACAGGCCGATGAAGTGTTGCGCGCCCTCGATCAATTCTCAAAGTACGATGTGCCGCCCAACGTTCGCACCGATATTGTGGAGCAAATCTCGCGCTACGGCCGCATCCGTCTGACGCGCCACAACGGCGATCTGTTGATCGAGTCCGACGATCGCCCCCTCATCGCCGAGATCGCGCGGCACAAAACCATCGTGCCGTTGATCAAAGCGCAGCCCGACGATCGATCGTTGATCGCCGATCTCATCCATCGCGGCCGCTTGAAGCAGGCGCTGGTCGCCATCGGCTATCCTGCCCAAGACGAAGCCGGTTACACCGAAGGCCGCGCGCTGCCGTTTGAACTGCGCAATCCCACATTGGGCAACGAGCCATTTACCTTGCGCCACTATCAACGCGAAGCCGGCGAGGTATTTTACGCGAGCGGCACAGCCAGCGGCGGCAGCGGCGTCATCGTGCTGCCGTGCGGCGCGGGCAAGACCGTCGTGGGCATGGCGGCGATGGCGGCGCTGCAAACCGCCACGTTGATCTTGTGTCCATCGACGGTGGCGGTGCGCCAGTGGATCAGCGAACTGCTCGACAAGACCTCGCTGACGGCCGATCAAATCGGCGAATATTCCGGGCTGGAAAAACAGGTGCGCCCGGTCACGATCAGCACGTATCAGATCATTACTTATCGCCCGCGCAAAACCGGCGGCTTTCCGCACTTTGCGTTATTTGATCGCGAAGAGTGGGGACTGATCATCTATGACGAAGTCCACCTGCTGCCCGCGCCCGTGTTTCGCGTCACGGCCGAGTTGCAGGCGCGGCGACGCCTGGGCCTGACGGCCACCCTCGTGCGCGAGGACGGCCACGAGAAAGATGTCTTCTCGCTGATCGGCCCCAAAAAATATGACGTGCCGTGGAAAGTGCTGGAAAAACAGGGCTGGATCGCTACCGCCGAGTGCCACGAGATTCGCCTGAATCTGCCCGACGATCTGCGCATGGAATACGCCCTGACCGATGACACCCAGAAGTATCGCTTTGCCGCCGAGAATCCGGTGAAGCTGCGCGTGCTCGATCAGTTGCTGGCGAAACATCGCGACGACAACGTCCTGGTCATCGGCCAGTACATCGATCAACTGGAAAAAATCGCGGCGCATTTGCAAGCCCCGATCATTACCGGCGAGACGAAGGTGGCCGATCGGGAAAAGCTGTTCGCGCAGTTTCGCGCGGGCGAGATTACCACGCTCGTCGTCTCCAAGGTCGCCAACTTCGCCATCGATCTGCCCGATGCCAACGTGGCGATTCAAGTGTCGGGCACGTTCGGCTCACGACAGGAAGAGGCGCAACGGCTGGGCCGGATTATGCGCCCCAAGCGCAATGGCCTGCTGGCGCACTTCTACTCGCTGGTCACGCGCGACACGCGCGATCAGGATTTTGCGGCCAATCGGCAGTTGTTCCTGACCGAACAGGGCTATCAATACGACATCATTTACGAAAACGAAGTGGCCGATTTTCAGCCCGCCACCCTGGCGAGTGAAGCGCTGCATCTGCGGCCGCGCCACTTACCGGCTCCCTCAGCATGACGACCCTCGATCAACTCACCGAAGAGATTGTCGCACGCTACGCCTTGCCTCAGGCGTTGACGCGCGGCCGCGCCTTGTATAAAGCCGGCGAAGTGCAAGAACGCCAGGTGCTTGATAACGGCTCGCTGGATGCGCTTGTGTGGGACGGGAATCGGGACTACGCGCTCCAGGTGAAATTGGAAGGCAACAGTCTCATGGTTGGCTGTGAATGCAAGGAGAGTCGCCGCGCCGTGTGTGCGCACACCGTCGCGCTACTGCTGGCCTGGGTTCACCAACCGGCTTCATTCGAGCGCCACGGCGCACCACGCAGCCCTGCCGCCGTCGGGCTGCGCAGTGGTACCGTCGTGGTGCCCATGGATGGCCAGGGTGAAATCGCGCAAATGCTGGGGCAGCTGTCCGTGGCGCAGCTGCGCGATCTGGCCAAACGCCATAACCTGACCCTCGACGGCCCGACCAGCGACGCCTTTGTCCAGCCGTTGGCGCAGGTCCTGGCGCTGCGCGACACCGTCGCGCGTGTGTGGCGCACGTTATCGCGACCCGCACAAAAACTGCTGGGCGCACTGCCGCTGCTGCGCGTCAAAAATCTGGTCAATCCGCAGCAGGCGAAATCGGCCTTTCAAATGCTCGACAGCAAGGCCGCCGCCAACTTCGACGGGCTGTTGCGCGAACTGAGCAGCGCGGGTCTGGTCTTTGCTGGTCAGCAACAATTCATCAGCGTGCCCGCGTTGCTGGGCTTCAACTTGCCGCCCGACACCGATTTTGCTCCGTCGCCCGACGATTACGCCCGGCTCAAGCCGCAGATTGCCGCGCCCGCGCCGCTCGATTTTGTGTCGCTGGCGACACGGCTGGCGCTGGTGATCAAAGCCAACCCCGATCGCTACACGGTGCGACCACGGCCTGACGTGCACCCCATCGAGCAGCAAGTCTACACACTCACTGGCTGGCCGCATTATCCGGCGGAACTGGAGGCTCTGAAGTACGATCAGCAGGGGGTCAATCAGATCTATGCCAAATCGTTTGGTGTGCCGCCCGCGCCCTCGCCCGTCATTGATGAGGCACGCGCTGATCTGGCCGACGCGGTTGGGGTTACACCCGATCGGCTGGACTTTGCCCTGCGGCTGCTGATCGCATCAGGCATCATTATGGCTGCGCCCGGGCAGCCACTCGTCATCGTCGAGCAGCCTTGCAATGATTGGCTGGCGCAGCCATTGCTCGATCGCGCCTTAACGCTATTTGCCGCTTACGCCAATCTCAACACCTGGACCGAACTCGATCGCCTGTCGGAATTGCATCATCCCGCGCCGCATGTGCGGCACACGGGCAACGTGGCCTATGGGCAAACTTACGCCAGCACGCTGGGGAGCCTCTCGGTGGCGCGCGGTTTTCTGATGCTGATGCTGCGCCGGGCGTCACCCAACCGTTGGATCGATCTGGAAGCGTTTGTGGAACACGCGCGCGCGTTTCATATCAACCTCAATGTGTGGCCGCTGGTGCAAGGCGCATATCTCGATCTGAACGGGCGGCAGCCTAACATCGCCAATGCCAAAGACTGGCAGGATGTGTACGGTTCCTTTCTCGAAACCGTCCTGACCGGGCCGTTGTGGTGGCAGGGCGTGGTCGAGTTAGCCACGCGGTTCGATCGGGTGACGGCCTTTCGTCTGACTGAGTTCGGCGCGCGGTTGTTCGGCCAAAACCTTGACTACGCTCCGCCGCGCAGCGGTGACGCTCGCGGGCGATCGGCCGTGACTTTCCAGCCCAACGGCGACCTGGCCCTGAACGTCGAAACCGCCTCCACGGCACTGTTGGGCTTGCTGACGCAGGTGTGCGAAGCGCGCAGCGATCCGGCGGGCCAGTTGATTTATCGGCTGTCACCGGCCGGCGTCTCGCGGTTATTCGAATCAGGCTGGGATGACGCCAAATTGATCGGCGCTTTGCAAAAGTCGATCGGCCAATCGCTGCCCGATAGTTGGCGCAAATCGATCGAGCAGTGGTGGGCCAACTATGGTACGCTGCACCTGTACGCCGACGTGGCCGTGATCGAGTTGGCCGACGATTACGCCTTGACCGAACTGCTGGCGGGCACGTCGTTGGCGAAGCACCTGCTCTATCGCTTCAGCCCGCGCCTCATCGCCGTGCGCCCCGAAGGCGTGGATGAACTGCGGAGCGATCTGATCAGGAAAGGCTATACACCGAAGATAATGGGCAATTAACAATGCATAATGCGCAATGCGCAATGCGCAATGTCCAATTACCAATTGACCGATCACCAGTTGACCGATTACCAGTTGACCAATCACCTCTTGCCCCATGCCTGATGATCTGAAGTCTACACTTGAACGCTACAGCAGCGCCGCGATCACGATGATCGCGGCGTATCACGGCGTCGCGCCTAAACACTCCAAAGTCAAAACGAAGATGATCGAATCGCTGACGCGCGTGCTGGTTGAACCTCAGACCATTGACAAGTCGGTCGCGACGTTGTCCAAAGGCGAACGCGCCGCGCTGGACGCGATTCTGCGGCGTGAGGGCCGCGCGCCAGTGGCGCAGATTCGCGGCGACTTGCTGCGCCTCAAGTTGATCGATCGCGAGTACGAGATTTCATTTGGAAAATATGTGCGTAACACGCCGACACCGCGCCAGCCTGCTTCGCGCCGGCTGGAAGATTTGCTGGCCGCCCTCACCCTGCGCGGCCTGGTCTTCAGCGCCGAAGATCCGGCCGATCCCAAACGCGGCATCTATGATAACGCCACTAAATGCGATCTCGATCAACAACTGATCAACGTCTTTATCCCCGACGCTATTCGCCCATTCCTGCCCGCGCCCGCGCCGCTGCCCGAACTGGCTGCGGCGAAAGCGGTCGATGTTAAGAGCGTGCAAGAAAGTTCGGCGCGCGCCTTTCAGCGCGATCTGTATCTGTATTGGAGTTTCGTGCGCGCCCGGCCCGTCACTCTCACGGCCAAGGGCGAAATTCAAAAACGCACGCTGGTCGAACTCAATAACGCGCTGCTGGTGCATGATGAGATTCCCAAGGGTGTGGGGGAACAACAACTGCCGCGCTTGCGCTTTATGCGCGGCCTGCTGCAAGCGCTGGATTTGCTGACGCTCAGAACCCCCTACACCGAATTGATCACGACCGAGCATGACGAGTTCTTCAGCCTGTCACCGGCCGAGCGCGTGCAGCGCGTTTACGCGCAATGGCTGGACGGCACCTTCTTCAACGAACTGCTGGTTTTACCGCGTGACCAGCAGCCCACCCAGCCGCCGCTGCTGCCTGCGCCGCCGCAAATCGTGACTGCGCGCCGCAGTGTCATCGCGCAGATTCGCCAGCTCACGTCCTATCTGCAAAGCAGGGGCGCGCCGGGCGAGCCGCTCGAGTGGTTGGCAACCGCGCAGTTGATCGATCAACTATTTGAATACGATCGCGAGTTTCTCCTGCCGCGCGTCACCAATCGATCGCTGTACTACGGTTATACGCCGCCGCATGCCTACAGCGGGCACAATGCGCCGGGCTGGGTTTTTCCCGGCGTGCGCGACGCGCAGCACGGCTGGCAAACGGTGGAAACGGCCTTCATTCACGGCCTGCTGGGCGGCCCGCTGCACTGGCAAGGGTTGATCGATCTGGGTTGGGCGGGTGAGCGCGCCGGAGAGCCGACGGCATTTCGCTTGACGGCGCTGGGCGCGTGGCTGTTGGGGCTTGGCCCGCAGCCGGAGATTCGCGCCGAAGGCGGCCGCGTGATCGTGCAGCCCAACCTGCACATCGTCGCGCTCGATCCCGTCAACGATGCGACCCTGGTTAGCCTCGATCGCTTTGCGGAGCGACTCAGCGCCGAGCGCGCGGTCGAATATCAACTGACGCGCGCCTCGGTTTATCGCGGCCAGCAGCAAGGCTGGGATGTGCCGCGCATCAAGGAGTTTTTGCGACAGCAGACCAATGCGGACTTGCCCGGCAACGTGGCGCGCACGCTGGACGAATGGCAAACGCTGCACGAGCGGATCGTGATCCGACCGCATGTCGCGCTGGCGCACGGCTCGCCCGCCGCACTGGACACGCTGTTGAACGACGGTCATAGCACGGCGTTGATCATCGCGCGGCCGCAGCCCGATGTGGCGCTGGCGCAGGCGAACAAAGCCATCCAGCCGCTCACGCACGCGCTGCATCGACACGGCGTGCTGCCGCTGATTACACAGCAACCGAGCGTGCCGCCCAACTCGATCGTGATCGCCGACGATGGCACGATCACGTTTACGACCCGCGCGCCCAGCCTGTATTTGCACGGCCATCTGGCGGCCATCGCCAACCCGATCGATGATGAGCAGCAGGCTGCGGCACACTATCAGGTCACTTCGGAAACGATCGAGCGTGCCATGCGCAGCGGCCTGACCGCGCCGCAGATCATCGAGCGGCTGGCGGCCGTTCAGCGTGGCCCGCTGCCCGATCGGCTGGTGCGGCGCATTCGCGCGTGGGCCAAATATTACGGCGACGCCGCCATCGAAGCGCTGACGCTGTTGCAAGTGCGCGATGACGACACACTCAACGAACTGCTGGCCGACCCCGAGCTGGCCGCGTTGATCAAGCCGTTTTCACCCGCCAAAACCAGGGCGCTGGCGCGGGTGCGCGAGAAAGACCTGGACGCGCTGCGCGCCCTGTTAAGCGAACGCGGTATCGATCTGACGGACAAACTCAAATGACTTCGAAACCTTTCATCACCGCGCAATCGCCACTGGCTGAAACGCTGGCCGGTCTGAACAATGATGACCTGAAGCCGCGCGCGCAATTGTGCATGAAGAACGCCCCGACCCGCAAGAGTGATCTCATTGAGGTGATTGTCACGGCGCTGAACACGCCTGAGTCGCTGCACCGCCTGTGGTCGCAACTGGACGAGTTATCGCGCCAGGCGATAGCGGCCGCCATCGAGCATGGCGGCGAGTTGAATGAAGATGCGTTTCGCGCGCAATATCGCGCCTTGCCGTGGGATGCACTGAAGAAGAAGGATCCGACATGGGGCTATTCACATCGACGCGACTGCCTGCCGATCGATGTCCTCATCTATTATGGACGTATTCCACCCGATGTGATTCCGCTGCTGAAGCCGCTGGCGCCGCAGTTGAAGCCGTATGCAGTTGAAGCCTTCGCGGAATTACCCGCAGCGTTAGCCGAAGAACTATATATCGCCGAAACCGAAGACTCGGCTGTGCATGATTGGACAGCGACCCTGGGCTTCATTGCCGAAGGCAAAGCGGCGGTGACACCCGCCAATGAACGACCGACCTCGGCGGCGGTGCTCAAACTGAGTGAGCGGCTGTTGCATGGCGAATATCTGCCCGGTGAAAAGGATGCCCCTTCACCCGAACCGATTCGCGCTTACGGTTGGTTGATGCTGGCACAGGCCGCGCGCTGCGCGAAGCCGGTCGGCAGCAAGCTGGAACTCACGCCCAAAGGTCGCAAGGCACTGGCTGCGCCGGGGGTGGAACAACTGCGCGAGGTGTATCACGACTGGGCGGAGAGTAATCAGACCGACGAACTGATTCGGATCACTGGCTTGAAAGGTCAGAAGGGCAAAGGCGCGCGGCTGACGCGGCCCTCGGATCGCAAAGGGCCGATCGTGGAGGCGTTGTGCAACTGTCCGCCCGGTCAGTGGATCGAGGTCGAAGATTTCCTGCGCGCGATCCGCGCGTGGCGGCTCAATTTTGAGATCGAACGCTCCGACTATCGTGGCCTGAGCAAGTTGTACGTGGGCAGTTCGTGGGAATATGGCTATCTGAGCGGCTTCGGGCATGAACCCGCCTGGCGAGCAGCGCAGGCACAATATGTGCTCGCCTGCCTGTGGGAATATCTGGCGACTCTGGGCGCGTTGGATCTGGCGTACACTTTTCCAGATGACGCCGAATTTCAACTGGGTCATCTCGACGGGGTCAGTGGTGAGCCATACTTCAGTCGCTACATCGGCTTGCGCTATTTTCGTCTCAACGCCTTGGGCGCGTACCTGCTGGACCTGGCCGACGAGTATGCCGGTCCGGCGCGCGTTGATTCTCGACCGGTCTTCATGGTGCTGCCCAATGGCGAGGTGGCGATCACGCAGCGTGAGGAGTTCACCCCCAACGTCCGCTCGATCCTGGAGCGAATTGCCGAGCCGGTGAGCGAGGGCGTTTATCGCTTGCAGTCCGAACGGATTCTTACCGCCATCGAGACTGGTCTGACCATCGAAGCCATTACCGAATTCCTGGCGGATAAGAGTGCTCAGCCGCTCCCCAGAACGGTCGCGGTTTTCCTCGACGATATTCACCGCAACAGCCACGCGCTCAAAGCCAGTGGCGCCGCCGTGTTGTTCACGGCGGCGGATGCGACGTTAGCCCACCTCATCGCCAATGATCGCACGTTGAGCGGATTGTGCTCAGTCACTGGCGAGACTACTCTGGTCGTGCCGGCGGAGAAGGAAGCAGTGTTCCGACGACGTGTCAAACAGCTCGGCTACGGCATTCGGCACTAAGAGGTGAAGAGAGCCGTACAGGCCGGGTGCTTCGGGAACGCGAAGCGGTATAATTCAGGGGCAGCCGTGTAAACGACTCGAACCTGTAACTTGTGTTACAGGTTCGACTTAAAAACTGCAAAACACTGGTTGTTATAGTGAGCCGTCAGGGGCTCGAACCCTGAACCAAAGGCTTAAAAGGCCTCTGCTCTACCATTGAGCTAACGGCCCAGCGTGCTGCGCGCAAGATTGTAACACGCTCACCAGGGACTGTCAATCAAAATGCCCTTAATTTCGCGGCCCGTGCCGCCGTCCAACCCGCGCTCGATTTTCCTTTCCCCCCATCCCGACGATGCGGTGCTGTCGTGCGGCGGCACGATCTATCGGCTGGCCGAGAACGGTTATCGTCCGATCGTGATCACGCTCTTCGGCGGCGATCGGCCGATCGGCGCGCCGCTGTCCGAGTTTGCGCGCGAACTGCATCAGCGTTGGCAGTTGGGCGACGACGCGCCCGCCGCCCGCCGCGAGGAAGATCGCGCCGCGTGCGATCGGTAGGGTGCAATGCTGATCCACCTGCCCTTCGCCGATGCAGCCTATCGGGTCGAACCCATAACTCAGCGTTGCCAGTACGATTCAGAAGCGGCGATCTTTGGCCCGGTGCGCGAGGCCGACATCGTCGAACGGGTGGCCGAGGCGCTGCAATCCAAGCTGCGGCTGGCCGGGTCCAGCGTGCGCGTGTTTGTGCCGCTGACGGCGGGGCAGCACGTCGATCATGTGATCACACGCGCTGCCGCCGAGCGGCTAAAGATCGATCTGGACTATTACGAAGACTACCCGTACGCCGGACAGCCCGATCGATTGCAGCCCGCCTGGGGAAACGCCGAGTGGCGATCGGAAGCGGTGGAATTAAGCGAGGACGCGCTGCAAGCCAGGATCGACGCCTGGCTGTGTCATCGATCGCAGATCAGCACGTTTTATCGAGACGGTGATGAGGCGGCCCACAGCATACGCGCCTATGCCAGCGCCGTGGGGCAGGGGCAGCCGGTCGAGCGTTTCTGGCGGCCGCGATGAGGCTGTGGGGCTGTGGGCTGTGGATTG
>JACRBO010000197.1 GCA_016219235.1 Chloroflexota bacterium | reverse complement strand
GGCCCACAGGCCTATGCCGCGCTGGCGACCGTGCTGAACACCGCCAAACGCCACGGCGAAAACGCCTTCGCCAAATTGGTGCACTTGATGGGCAAACCGATCTTGCAGTACGTGACACCTTCAACCGCGTGAATAGTTACCCTGATTTTATTGTCACGTTATCAATACACGTCCAGCCATACAACGTTCAGCTGCAGGTGATTGACGCCCACTCAAGCCCGCTCGTCTTCTCGCCCGCCTTGACGCCCCCACTGTCACCGGGTAGACTTTCCTCGCCGCCACCAAGACCTCGGAGGTTTTCATAGACCATCAGGCATCGGCTGACAGCCATTCAAGCCGACCGGCCAGCCTTGCAAGCCAGCCCGTTAAAACCTCCGAGGTCTCACGCGAACTCGTCTACAACACACTCTCGTCTCGCCGCACCTTGACGCACCCACTTTGACCGTGTAGACTTTCCTCAGCACCAGACCTAGCCCGTTGTTTAGGCCATTAGCCAGTTTTGTACGATAATGAAGAGGAGCCAACCCGCCCCCTATTTTGTTCGAAGCAGGGCGTGCATTGACTTATCTCTGGCTGGTGAGTACAATGTAAGCACATCCGGCAGGCACGAGGGAAGCATGAGTATCGTAAAAACCCCTATGGTCAAGATTGGTAACTCGCGTGGCATTCGCATCCCAAAGGCGCTCATCGATCAGGTCGGGCTTGGCGACGAAGTAGAAATCTCTGTCCAACGTGACCAGCTCATCATCCGCCCAACGGCGCGCCCGCGCTATGGTTGGAATGCGCAGTTTCGCGCCATGGCCAGCCGGGGCGATGATCACCTGCTGGACGAGCCGGCCTCTACCCGGTGGGACGTGAGCGACTGGCAATGGTAGTCAAACGCTTTGAAGTTTACCTGGTCAGCCTCGATCCAACCGTCGGCAGTGAAATCAGAAAAACGCGACCCTGCCTCATCATCTCCCCGGATGAAATGAATCGTTATATCGCCACCGTCATCGTCGCGCCGATGACGACGAAAGGCCAACCTTATCCAACGCGTATCCCCTGTCGGTTTCAAGGCAAAGCGGGTCAGGTTGTCCTTGATCAAATACGCACGGTGGATAAGACGCGGCTTGTCAGGCGGCTCGGCCGCGTCAGCTTGCCAGCACAGCAAGCCGTGCTGGCCGTTCTCGCGGAGATGTTCGCCGACTAGATGGGGTATAACCGCGCCCGCACCCTGGCGCGCTCTCTTTGACCGTGCAGATTTTCCTCAGCCGCCATCAAGACCTCGGAGGTTTTCATAGACACTCAGGCGGCCGCTGACAGTCCTTCGAGCCGCCCGGCCAGCCTCTTCAGCCAATCCGTTAAAACCTCCGAGGTCTTCTCTCCGCACCTTGACGCGCCCTCTTTGACCGTGTAGACTTTCCTCAGCACCAGACCCAGCCCGTTGTTTAGGCCGTTAGCCAGTTTTGTACGATAATGAAGAGGAGCGAACCTGCTCCTCATTTTGTTTAGCCTGTGATAAACCATGTGGTCACCCAACACTCGCTCCAGTCAATCGAATAAGCGGCAAGCCTGGCGCAACACGCGCGTCTGGCTGTTGGGGGTATTGTTTGTGCTGGCGACGGCCGTGATTCTGATCGTGCCGCTCTCGACCTCCGGGCAGGTGGCCTTAGATGAGGGCAATGTCGCGCCCGAAGATGTCCGCGCCCCGCGCGCGGCTCGCTATGTCAGCGAAGTCCTGACCGAACTGGCCCGCGAGGAAGCCGAGCGCAATGTGGCGGTGCAATACGACCCGATCGATCCGCGCGTGGCCCGCCAGCAAATTGCCTATGCCCGTCAGGTGTTGGACTTCATCCGCGCGGTGCGGCTGGACACCCAGGCCACCCGCGATCAAAAACGCGCCGCCCTGGCCGTCATCGAGAATGTGACGCTGACCCCGGCGGTGATCGAAGCCCTGCTCGATCTGTCCGGCGAAGCGTGGCAGCGCGTCTCACAGGAAATCATCACGGTGATCGATCTGACGCTGCGCAACGTCATCCGCGACGTGAACGTGGCCGAGTTCAAGTCGCGCCTGCCCGCGCTGGTCGCGATCGATCTGAACGAGGATCGGACCCGTCTCGTCAGCGAGGTGGCGCAAAACTTCATCGTGCCCAATCGTGCCCGCAACGACCCCGCCACCGAGCAGGCCCGCGCCGAAGCGCGCAGCAAAGTGGAGCCACGCCAGCGCGACATCGAAGCCGGGCAGACCATCGTCCGTCAGGGCGAGGTGGTCACACCCCTGCAAATCGAGGCGCTGAATCAGCTCAACTTGCGGCAGTCGCAGTTGGGCTGGGGCGATGTGGGCGGCTCACTGTGGATCGCAGTGGCGGTGGCGGTGCTGCTAGGCCTGTATCTGTGGCGCTTCGAGGTGGAGCTGCTCGATCGGCCGCGGCACCTGCTGCTGTTGTTGCTGCTGCTGACGCTGTTTTTGCTGGTGGCCAAATTCATGGTGCCCAATCGCACCGTGCTGCCGTATGTGTTTCCGGTGGCGGCGCTGTCCATGCTGCTGACGGTGCTGCTGGGACCGGGGCTGGCCGTGACCACCACCATTTTGCTGGCGGGCCTCATTGGGGTGCTGGCGGGCGGCTCGCTGGAAATTTCTATGTATATGGTGGCGGGCGGTTTGATCAGCGTGCTGTCCCTGGGCCGCGTCGAACGGCTGAATACATTCTTTTTGGCCGGTTTGAACGTCGCCCTGATCAACGCCGTAATCCTGCTCGCGTTTCGATTGCCGGAGGGCGGCACCGATCCGATCGGGTGGGTGACGCTCATCGGGGCGACGCTGCTCAACGGCGGATTATCGGCGAGCCTGACGTTGGGTGGCTTCTTCCTGATCGGCAATTTGTTTGACATCACCACGACGCTGCAATTGCTGGAACTGGCGCGGCCGACGCATCCGCTGCTGAATGAACTGCTGCGGCAATCGCCGGGGACGTATCATCACACGCTGATGGTGGCGAATCTGGCCGAGCAGGCCGCCGATCGCATCGGGGCGAACGCGCTGCTGACGCGCGTGGGCGCGTTTTATCACGACATCGGCAAGACGGCGCGGCCCTACATGTTTGTAGAGAATCAGGTGGAAGGCGCCAACGTGCACGATCAATTGAATTCGCGCACCAGCGCCGAAATCATCGTGAGCCACGTCAACGACGGCGTGGAGCTCGCCAGGCGCTATCGCCTGCCATCGCGCGTGCGAGCGTTTATTCCCGAACATCACGGCACCATGCGCGTAAGTTTCCTGTATCAGAAAGCGGTTGACGAATCGCCCACCGGCGCGGCCGGCGTGGACGAGAAGGCGTTTCGCTATCCCGGCCCCAAACCGCAGAGCAAAGAGACCGCGCTGCTGATGCTGGCCGATGGCTGCGAGGCCACCGTGCGCGCCACGCGGCCCGCCTCGCCGGAGGAATTGAACGAGATCGTGCGCAAGACCATCGCCGATCGCATCGCGTGGGGGCAGCTGGACGAGTGCCCGTTGACGCTGGCCGATCTGGATACCATCCGACAGTCCTTTGCGGCGACCCTGCAGGGCATGTTCCATCCGCGCTTGCGGTATCCGGGGCAGGAAGCGAAGAGTGACACGGGGCGTCTGCGCGGCAATGGGCCAACATCGGCCAAACCTGACGGAGAGACAGAGAGACGGAGTGATGGCGAAAAAACCGATCAAATCTAGGGCTATTGTTCACACTCAAATTGGCACGCGCTACGCAACGCTGGTGAAGCCCGACCTCTTGAAGAAGGCCGCCCGCGCCACGCTGGATCAGCAGCGCGTCAATGAGCGCGTCGAACTGACGCTGGTGATTACAGGCAATGTGCAGCTGCGCGCCCTCAACCGGCAGTTCCGCCACATCGATGCACCCACCGACGTGTTGTCGTTCAACGGCGACGAGGACGATCATTACCTGGGCGATGTGATCATTTCATATCCCAAAGCCAAAGAGCAGGCCACGGCCGGCGGCCACCCGATCGAGGCGGAGTTGCAATTGCTGGTGGTGCATGGCGTGCTGCACTTGCTGGGGCACGATCACTACACGCCCGTCGAGAAGGCGCAGATGTGGCAGGCGCAGGCCGCCGTGCTCCGATCGATTCGCGCGGCGATTACAGGCCCGGTGGAGTGACAAGATGACAAGGTGACGGGATGACAGGGTGACTTTGTTTGAGAGATCATCGTGTCATCTTGTCATCGTGTCACGTCACGCAAAGCACGTCATCTTCAACATGACCCGTCTCCTCCGTTCCTTCGGCTTCGCCCTCACCGGCCTGCGCTATGCGTTTCGCACGCAGGTCAATTTCCGCATCCATATCGCGATCTCGCTGGCCGTCATCGCGATCGGCCTGGGGGTGCAGCTGGGATCGATCGAGTGGGCGGTATTGATCGTGACGATGATGATCGTACTGGCCACCGAGTTGATGAACACCGCCATCGAAGCCACGCTCGATCGAGTCAGTGTGGAACAGCATCCGTTGGCTAAGGTAGCCACAGACACGGCGGCAGGCGCAGTCTTCGTCAGCGCCGGCGGGGCCGTACTGGTCGGGCTGCTGATACTGGGGCCGCGCCTGTTGGTCGCCTTCGGCTGGCGCTGAAACCGGGGCAGTCGTGATATACTTGGCTTAGCGGCCAGGGCCGTAATTGAGAGGATAACCGTTCGCTATGCAAGAACCTACCCCCACCTACCTGACGCCCGAGGGCAAACTCAAACTCGAGGCGGAACTGGAAGACCTGAAGACCACCAAGCGCCGCGAATTGGCCGAGCGCTTGAATTTCGCCATCAAGCAGGGCGACCTGTCGGAGAACGCGGACTATATTGCCGCTAAAGAAGAGCAAGCGTTTCTGGAAGGCCGCATCCGCACCATCGAAGGCATGCTGCGCCACGTGTCGATCATCACGGAACAAGTCGGCGGTGAAGTCCGCATTGGTTCGCGCATCACCGTGACCGAGGTGGGCACTGACGATCACGAGGCATTTTGGCTGGTCGGCGCAGCGGAAGCCAACCCCGTGAACGGCAAGATCAGCAATGAAAGCCCGCTGGGCAGAGCATTGCTAGGCAAGCACATCGACGATGAAGTTGAGATCGACGCCCCGGTCGGACGCATCGCATTCCGAATCGTCAGTATCGAGTAACGCAAGATGGCCAGGGCCGAATTTCGCTGTCAACTCTGTATGAGTGTGGCGGGCATATTGGAACTGACTGCGCCCGCCGAGGCGCAGGCCGGTGAACTGCGGCTGGACGGTTTTCTGTGGGAGCACAGCACCGAGCAGGTCAAAGGCGCTACAGTCCGTGCGCTGCATCAAGCTTTGAGTACTCACGATGCGCAGCAGGTTCACGCACTCAACCCGCTGTGGGCGCCGTTTTACTGTCCGCAGTGCCAGCGCATCTATTGCGTAAAGCACTGGCGCATCACGCCGCACTTTGACGACGACTTTGCCGGCTGGTATGACAGTTCGCACGGCGTGTGCCCCCGGGGACATCGCCGTTTGGTGGATGATTGAGTCAGTAGTTGCTCGGCTTGGATTGCCAAATCCAAGCTACTGCCGCTGCGCGAAGCGTGGCAATCCAGCGGGAGCGTTTGGGAAAGTTGTTTGATCCATGCTCTAGGCAGCAAAGACACGCCCTGAAACTTCGCGGCTTGCCCGTTTCCGTGTAGCGGCGGGCCGTTGGCGTGCGCGAGAAACCCTGCCCAAGCCGGTAGAGATTTCAAATCAAAAGGTTATTCGAATGACTTCAAGCGCATTTCTCTTCGGCACGGTCGGCTCGCCCTTGAGTACGCCCAAAAAACCGGGCGGCACGCCGGGCGGCATTTTGCGCCTGAAGGAACTGGGCCTGCTGACGCTGGAAATGGCCTGGGTGCAGAGTGTGCGCGTCGGCGATGAGACCTGCGCGACGATCAAGGCCACGGCGCAGCAGGCGGGCGTGGCCCTCAGCGTCCACGCGCCCTACTACATCAACCTCAACGCGCAAACGAAGGAACTGCTCAAAGG
>JACRBO010000196.1 GCA_016219235.1 Chloroflexota bacterium | reverse complement strand
GGCAAGCGCGGCATCACGTGCAACGTCATCGCGCCGGGCTTCATCGCCACCGATATGACCAAAGGCATGCCGGAAAAAATTCTGCAAGGCATGATCGATCGCACGCCGGTGGGGCGCATGGGGCAGCCCGCCGACATCGCGTATGCCTATCTGTTCCTCGCCTCCGAGGAAGCCGGCTTCATCAACGGCGCAGTGTTGAGTGTGGATGGGGGCGTGGTAACGGGGACGTGACGCATGATGCACGATGCAAGATGCAAGATGCACGATCACGCGATACGCAATACGTACTACCAGACAAGGATACTCGATGTTCCTCGGTGACTGGCTGGCCCGCCGCGAGATGTTGACGCCGGATAAAGTCGCGCTGATCGACGCACAGCACGACTACAAGCCGGTCACGTATCGCGTGTGGAATCGGGCCGCGAATCAGACGGCGCATTTCTTGCGCGACCTCGGCGTGAGCAAGGGCGATCGCGTGGCGGTGCTGGCGCTGAACTGCGTCGAATTTCTGGACGTGTGGTTCGCGTGCGGCAAACTCGGTGCGATCATGCAGCCGCTCAACTGGCGGCTCACGCCTGCTGAGTTGGCCGGCTTGATCGACGACGCAACGCCGCGCGTGTTGATCTACGGCCCGGATTTTGAAGCGGCTACGCAAGTGATCCGCGCCCAGGCCACATCGCTTCAGGTCTTCATCGCACTCGATCGCGCCACCGCGCCCAACGATCGCCTGTTCGACGAGCGCGATACCTTTCCCGATGATGCGCCGCCCGCCGTCGAACTCGACTGGGACGATGCGTGGGTCATCTGCTATACGGGCGGCACGACCGGCCTGCCCAAAGGCGCGGTACTCACGCATCGATCGATCACGGCCAACTCGGTCAACACGATCGTGAGTTGGGGCTTAACGTCTGACGATGTAACGATCCTGAATTCGCCGCTGTTTCACACAGGCGGCCTCAACGTCTTCACCGCGCCGCTGGTGCATGTCGGCGGAACATCGATCGTGTGCAAAGGCTTCGACGTCGATCAGGTCTTCGATCTGATCCGCGAGCGCGGCGTCACGGTGACGTTTGGCGTGCCGACGATGTTCATCGCCATGCAGCAGCATCCGCGCTGGGCCGAAGCGGACTTCTCCAGACTCAAGTTGATCATCAGCGGCGGCGCGCCCTGCCCACTGCCGGTGTTTGAAAAATTCTGGGAACGCGGCGTGGACTTCAAGACCGGCTATGGCCTCACCGAAGCCGGTCCGAATACGTTCTGGCTGCCTCAGGCCGACGTGCGCCGCAAGCCGGGATCGGTAGGCTTCCCGCTGTTTCATGTCGATGTGAAGATCATGCGTGACGATGGCACTGAATGCGGCGCGGATGAAGTCGGCGAGATGTTGATTCGCGGCCCGCACGTGTGCGGCGGCTACTGGAACAAACCCGAAGAAACCGCCAGAACCATCATCGACGGCTGGCTGCATACCGGCGATCTGGCGCGGCGTGACGGCGAAGGTTATTACACCATCGTGGGCCGCAGCAAGGACATGATCATTTCCGGCGGCGAGAACATCTATCCCGCCGAAGTGGAAAGCGTCTTGCACGCGCACCCCGCCGTGGCCGAAGCCGCGCTGATCGGCGTGCCCGACGAGAAGTGGGGCGAAGTCGGTCGCGCGATCATTGTGTTGCAAAGTGGCGCAGCCCTCACCGCGGATGAACTCAGCGCATTTTGTCAGCCGCGTCTGGCGCGTTTCAAAATCCCCAAGTCGTTTGTGTTTGTGGAGTCGCTCCCTAAGACAGCGGCGGGGAAGATTGATAAGAAGGTGTTGCAAGAGGAGTATGGAGGAAACAAGTAGACAAGGAAACAAGGCGCGGCTTCCCTTGTCTACTTGCCTACTTGTTTCCTTGTGTACTTTCGGCAAGGAGCGTTCATGTCCACGGTGTCCGTCAACGGTCTCACTCTCGCCTACGAAACTCATGGCTCCGGCGAACCGCTGGTGTTGATCTCCGGCATCGGTTACGATCGCTGGGAGTGGCACAAGCTGGCGCCGGGGTTGGCGCAGCACTTCACGGTCATCACGTTTGACAATCGCGGCGTGGGACACAGTGACAAACCCGCCGGACCATACACCGCGCAGCTGCTGGCCGATGATACCGCTGGCTTGATTCAAGCGTTGGGCCTGCGGCGCGCTCACGTCATGGGTCATTCGATGGGTGGCTACATCGCGCAAGCGTTGGCGTTGAGTCATCCCGAATTGATCGACAAGTTGATTCTGGCCTCCACCAATTTCGGCGGGCCGCATCACATTCCCGTCACGCCTGAAGCGATGGCGGTGTTGACGGATGTGAAGAGCGATCCCGTGACGCGCTTCAAGAACGGCCTCGTCGTCAGCACTGCGCCGGGTTATGCGGATAAGAATCCCGACATGATCGAAGTATGGCTTGCATGGCGCGTGCAAAACCCGATCGAGCCGACGGCCTATCAGGCGCAGCTGGCAATCGGGCTGGCGTTGTTCGCGGAAAATGCTTGTTTTGAAGGAAAATTGCAGCACGTTACGGCATCGACGTTGATCCTGTTTGGCGCGCACGATAAGGTCGTGCCGTCCGGCAACGCCGACTTGCTCGCGCGCGAGATTCCGCACAGCACGATCGAGCTTCTGCCCGACGCCGGTCACTTCTTTCCCATCGAGACACCGGAAGCGGCTAATGCCGTCATCCTCAAATTCTTGAAAGGAGATAGCTAACCGCGACACCCAGTGGCCCGCCGCTGCGCGGGGACGGGCAGGCGCAAAGACGCTAAGTTTTCGCAACTGTTCAAACGTCATTGCGAGACGCTTCGCGCATGCTCTCGTCGGCAACCGTCATTGCGAGGAGCGCAGTTTGCGACGAAGCAATCTCGGCGCTAGTCGGAAGGAGATTGCTTCGCACGCCCTGTCCGCCGCACAGCGGCGGGGCGCGCTTGGCGAAAAGCGCTCGCAATGACGGCAGACTGGTAAGGCTTCGCGGTTTAATCCCTATGGCACGTTACGCACAAATTCTAAGCACCGGCAGTTACGTCCCCGAACGAGTCGTCACCAACGCCGAAGTCGATGCGTTGATCGGTGAAGCGACCAGCCAATGGCTGCTCGATAACGTCGGCATCCGCGAGCGGCATTGGATGTCGCCGGATCAAACCACGTCCGATCTGATCGTGGCCGCGTCGCGCACTGCGCTCGATCGGGCCGGGGTAAAACCCGAAGACCTGGACTTGATCATCGTGTCCACCGATACGCCCGATTACTTGTCGCCGGGAACGTCGGTCGTCGTGCAGCATAAACTCGGCGCGATCAAGTCGGGCTGTTACGATGTCAACAGCGCGTGCGCGGGCTGGGTCACGGCACTCGATCAAGGCGCGCGCTATCTCATCACCGAGCCGTCATTCAAGTACGTGCTGGTCGCAGGCGGCTATGGCATGAGCCGCTTCCTCGACTTGAACGACAAGAAGACGGCCAACTTGTTTGCCGACGGCGCGGGCGCGGCGGTGTTGGGCGTGAGTGATGTGCCCGGCTGGCTGGGCAGCAACTTTCTGGCTGTGGGCAGCTTTCACGATGCGCTGGGCATCTACGGCGGCGGCGCCAATCGACCGAGCACGCCCGAAAACATGGCGACGTATGGCTCACCCAAAGTGGAGTTCGTCAAGAAGTTCCCCAAAACTTTCAACACCGAATACTGGCCCAAGTTGATTCAGGGCGCGTTGGACAAAGCCACTCTCACGTTCGACGATGTTGATCTGTATCTGTTCACGCAGTTGAATCTGCGCACGATCGAAGCGATGATGCAGACGCTTGGTCAGCCCATCGAGAAGACACACTGGATCATGGACAAGTGGGGCTACACCGGCTCGCCGTGCGTGGTCATGGCGCTCGACGACGCCATCGCGCAAGGGCGCGGGCCGAAGCCGGGGCAAGTGGTGTGCTTCTGCGCCTCCGGTGGCGGCATCACGATGGCCGCCTCAGCCTGGCGCTGGAAATAATGGGACACAGATTACACAGATTTCACAGATAAAAGCGAAAATCTGTGTTCATCTGTGAAATCTGTGTCCTGACGCAGTTGAGGTGATCGATGTATATTGGCGATTGGCTGGAAAGAGGCGAACGCTACTGGCCCGACAATCTCGCGGTGGTTGACGTTGCCAAAGGCGAGGCAGGCCGCTTTACGTATCGGCAGTTGAACCAGCGCGCGAATAAGCTGGCGAACTGGCTGCGCGACACAGTCGGCGTGCAGCGTGGCGATCGCGTGGGGATGCTGGCGCTGAACGGCGTGGAGTTCCTCGACGCGTTCTTTGCGTGCGGCAAACTCGGCGCAATCTTTGTGCCCTACAACTGGCGCAGTCACTGGCGCGAACTGGTAGACTTGATCGAAGTCACTGCCCCCAAAGCCCTGATCTACTCTGACGACTTCAAAGCCAATGTTGCCGAAATAGAATCTGCTACACGCACCACGCACCACGCAATACGCTCATATTTTCATCTCGACGGTCCCGGCATCGCTGGCAGTTTGCCTTACGAAGCAACGCTGCAAGCCGCCAGTGCTGCGCCTGTCACCAATGAACTGATCGACGCCGAAGACATCATCTGCCTGATCTTCACCGGCGGCACGACCGGCCTGCCCAAAGGCGCGCAGATTTCGTATCGTATGATCGGCTGGAACACGCTCAACACCATCATCCACGAACTGCAACGCGGCGACATCACCATCACGCACACGCCGATGTTCCACACGGGCGGGCTGCTCGTTTACACGCTGCCGCTGCTCACGCTCGGCGGGACGGTCGTCATCATGCGCAAGTGGACGCCCGACGACATGCT
>JACRBO010000195.1 GCA_016219235.1 Chloroflexota bacterium | reverse complement strand
GCACCGACACGACCTCACACCCTGAAGGCGGATTTCCTCATGACTTACACCGTAACCGATGTGCAAGCCCATTCCGAACGAATCATCGCTAATCTCTCGCAGGTTATCGTCGGCAAACGCCGTGCGCTGGAATTGACGGTGATCAGTCTGCTATGTCAGGGCCATCTGCTCATCGAAGATGTGCCCGGCACCGGCAAGACGATGCTGGCGCGCAGCCTGGCGCAGTCGCTGGGCTGTGTCTTCAGCCGCATCCAGTTCACGCCCGATCTGCTGCCCAGCGATGTGACGGGCACGTCGATCTATAACCAGCTCACGCAAGCCTTTGAGTTTCGCCCCGGCCCGATCATGGGGCAGGTCGTGCTGGCCGACGAGATCAATCGGGCCACGCCCAAGACGCAATCGGCGCTGCTGGAAGCGATGGAGGAGCGCCAGATCACGATCGACGGGGTGGCGCATTTGCTGCCGTCGCCGTTCATGGTGATCGCCACGCAAAACCCGATCGAGTACGAGGGCACGTTCCCGCTGCCGGAGGCGCAGCTCGATCGGTTTCTGCTGCGTATCGGGTTGGGCTACCTGAACAAGCGCGAAGAGATCGAGATGATCGACGATCAGCAATTCGATCATCCGCTCAAAACGATCGCGCCCGTGCTCACGTTGGACGAACTGGCGGCGATGCAGGCGGCCGTCAAGACCGTGCACGTGTCACCGGCGGTGAAGCAGTACATCGTGGACATTACGTTTGCCACGCGCGATCACGAGCACTTTTATCTGGGTTCGAGTCCGCGCGGCAGTCTGGGCCTATTCCGCGCCGGGCAGGCGCAGGCCGCGCTGCAAGGCCGCGCTTACGTGCTGCCTGACGACATCAAGGCGCTGACCGAACCCGTGCTGGCGCATCGCCTGATCGTTACGCCCGCCGCGCGCCTGAAGAAATTCACCGCGAATAAATTGTTGCGCGATGTGTTGCAGCAACTGCCCTTGCCGGATTCGCAGTCAGTCAAGTAGTGCAATAGTTGTGTAGTGCGATAGTGAGTCGTGTCATTCCGCAATGACCATCCCGCCAGCGTGATGCGTGAGGGCAGAAACTTCCCAGGTGAGTGTCATTCCGAGGAGCGTCCTGAGCGGAACGCAGTGAAGTCGAAGGGCCTGCCCTGAGCGCAGTCGAAGGGATGCGACGAGGAATCTCTCACGCGGCAGGCCATCATCGTGGCAGTGCCAGAGATTCCTCGCTCCGCTCGGAATGACACCCATGAGGCTTGTCGCCTGATCGCTTGATCGCTGATTCGCTGATTCATTGGAAACGATATGACCTTTCGTTCGCTGTTTCGTCGTCTGATTGATCGGCTCTCCCGGCTGTGGCGCATGCCGCACGCCAATGGCGAGGCGCGTATCGAAGCGCGCCTGGAGGCGCGTCAGCCGTTGTGGTTGGTCGCGTCGCTGGGCCTGTCGATCGGGTACGCGCTCTGGCCGCTGCCGTTGCTGTTGACGGGCCTGGTCGTGCTGCTGAGCCTGCTGCTGATTGGCTGGCTGTGGACGCGATCGCTGGCGCGGCAGATCGAGGCGTCGCGCACGCTGCGCTATACCGCCGTGCAGGTGGGCGATGAACTGGAAGAAGCGCTCGAGATCGTCAACCGCGCGCCGCTGCCGTTGATCTGGGCGGAAGTGATCGATCATTCGACCGCGCCCGGTTATGCCCTGTCGGGCGTGTACATCGTGGGCGGCGGCGGGATCAAGCAGTGGCGCGTGACGACCACCTGCACTCAACGCGGCGTGTTTATGCTCGGTCCGTGGGAACTGATCACCGGCGATCCGTTTGGCATCTTTCGCGTGCGGCAAACGTACACGCAGGGCCGTGAAATCCTCGTGTATCCGCCGCTGGCCTCCCTCTCGCCCGAACTGCTGCCGCGCCAGCGACAAGTGGGCGATCTGCAACGTCTGAATCACGCCACGCACGCGGACACGATCAATATGGCGACGACCCGCCCGTACCTGATCGGCGATCCGTTACGGCGCGTGCACTGGCGCACCACGGCGCGGCACAACAAATTGTTCGTGAAGGTGTTCGAGCCGGAAGCGTCATCGACGGTGTGGCTGGCGCCCGATCTGAATGCGAATGTGCATCGTGGCGAGGGTGCGGATTCGTCGTTGGAGAAGATGATCGTGTTGACGGCGTCGTTGGCGGCGCATCTGTTGTCCGAGCGGTTGGCTGTGGGCTTGCTGCTGGACGGTCAGGCAGGCGCGTCGGTGCCGCCTCAATCCGGCGAAGGGCATCTATGGTCGATCTTGCGCGCGCTGGCGCTGGCACAGGCCCAAATCGATCGGCCTTTCGATCAAGTCTTGTTGGAAGCACGGAGTGTGTTTTCGCCGCGAGATTCGATCGTGGTGTTGACGCTGTCGCTGGATGCGCAGTGGCCGCAGGCGCTGCATTTGCTGGGCGGCAATCGCTTCAACTTTGCGCCCGAAGCGATCGTGCTCGATCCGGCGTCGTTTGGCGGCGAGGTTTCGGCGGCTGATTTTGTTTCGCTGCTGCGCGAGCAGGGCGTGCTGGCGCAGGTGGTGCGCGGCGAAGACATTGTGCCCATCAGCGGGGCGTATGGTGAGGTGCGTCGTTGGGAGTTTCAGACACTGGGTACGGGCCGCGTGTTTGTGCGGCAGACGCCGCGCGCGGCATAAGTCATGCCCGAATGTTTCTATCGGGCATCCACGCTGATAGACATTCTGGATTCCCGCCAGAAGCACGCGGG
>JACRBO010000010.1 GCA_016219235.1 Chloroflexota bacterium | reverse complement strand
TGCTGCATGTGCCGGAAAAAAGCCTGCTGCGAGACTTCCCCATCATGAATGTGTTTCGCGTGCTGCGGCCGGATCTCTGGCGCAAGCTCTTCGCTGCGCCGCCCTTCACCGCCACGATCAAAATTCTCGAAGAGATGGAGGCTGAAGTCGCGAAATGGCCGATCGTGAAGATGGCGCACTCGGTCACGGAACTCGACGCGATCCTGGCTCAACCGGAGGGCGCGCGCCCGATTGCGGTGGTGCATGCCGTCGAAGGCGCGCACAGCCTGGGCGACAAAAGCGCCAGCGACGACGAAGTGCTGCGCAACCTCGAAGAACTGTATCGGCGCGGGGTTGCCTATCTGACGCTGGCGCATTTCTATCGCAATCGCGTGGCACATCCGTGTTATCCGTTCCCGGAGCATATGGTGAGCCTCGCCAGGAATCCCGACCTGTGGCGCGACTTGACGAAGGGCCTGACGCCGCTGGGCAGACGCGTGGTCCGGCGCATGATCGATCTCGGCATGTTGATCGATCTCTCGCACAGCACGCCGGCCGCGCGCCAGCAAGTCTACGAACTGTGCGAAGCCAGCGGCCAGCGCGTGCCGTTGATGGCAACGCACGTCGGCGCGTATAAGATCAATCCGTCGCCCTACAATCTGGCCGATTGGGAAGTGCAGCGCATCGCGCGTGATGGCGGCGTGGTGGGCGTGATCTTCATGCCCTACTGGCTGATGCCGAAGGAATCGGGCATGGGCCTCAACTTCATCTCGCGCACCATCGAGCACTTCGTCAACATCGCCGGTGAAGACGCCGTTGGCCTGGGCACCGATTTTGACGGTTTCGCCACGCCGCCTGAGGACCTGTACAACACGGAGCAAATGCCGCGCTTAACTCAGCGGCTGCTCATCGACGGGCACAGCGAAGCGCGCGTGAAGAAGATTCTCGGCGGCAATGCGCTGCGCGTGCTGCGCGAAGGCTGGGGCAAACGCTAGGAAAGATTTTTCCACGAAGGGCACGAAGCTCACGAAGAAAGAAAACCAAACCTTAGTGTCTCTTCGTGTGCTTCGTGGATCATATTCGTTTGATTCCGGCTTGTCCGGGTTAGGAGATTTTCGCATGACCAATCGATTTTTGGCGCGGCTCGCCACCGGCGAGGTGCTGGTGGCCGATGGCGCAACCGGCACAAATTTACAGAAGATGGGCCTGGAGTCCGGCATGTCACCCGAAGACTGGATCTTCGATCAACCCGATCAGATCGTGGCGCTGCATCGCGCGTGGGTGGATGCGGGCTCGGACATCATTCTCACCTGCACGTTCGGCGGCACGCTCCTGCGCTTGAAGGAATCGCGCTACGTTGACCGCGCGCTGGAGTTGAATCGACGCGCGGTTGAACTGGCAATAGAAGCGGCCAGTGTGCGCCCCGAAGTATTGATCGCGGGTTCGATGGGGCCGACGGGCCAACTCTTCACGCCCTTTGGGCCATTGACGCATGATGCGGCGGTAGAAACATATGCCGAACAGGCGCAAGCGTTGGCCGAGGGCGGCGCGGATTTGCTCGTCATCGAGACGCACTTCGCGCTCGACGAAGCGGGCGCGGCGATCGAGGGCGCGCAGCAAGCGTGCGATTTGCCCATCGTGATCAGCTTCAGTTTCGATCGCGGCGTGCGCACGATGATGGGCGTCAAACCGGCGCAGGTCGTCAACGCGTTCAAATCCAAAGGTGTAGCCGCCGTCGGCGCGAACTGCGGCACGACGCTGGAGAACATGGAAAAGATCGTGCAAGAGTATGCAGCGGCGGACAGCGGATTGATCATCTGGGCCAAACCCAACGCAGGCCTACCCGTCATGCAAGACGGCGTGGCGAGCTACGACATGGCGCCGGAACAAATGGCGGCGTCGGCGGTGCGCAATGTGCAGGCCGGGGCGCGCATCGTGGGCGGCTGCTGCGGCACATCGCCTGCGCACCTCGCGGCGATTGCGGCGACGGTGAAAGCATAAGGCTCACGCAAAGCGGCAAAGACGCAAAGTTTTTCTTTGCCGCTTTGCGGCTTAGGAGTTGTAAAAGAATAACTTCCGATTTTGAGGCTCAAGGCGGATGACAATCCGCCGTCTCCAGCCGCTGGATTGTCATCCAGCGGGAGCCGAAAAGTGCGGAGTTGTTTCTTTACAGGTACTTAGCGTGAGGTTATCATGCCCGATTTATCAAATTCACGCGATGATGTGTTGGCCTTGCTGCATGGCGAACGGCGTGAGCGCGTGCCGTGCTTCAGCGGCTTGATCAGTGTGACGTCCGATGGGTTGCGCGAATTGGGCTATGCTTTCAGCGAGGTGCATCACGATCCGATCAAGTTGGCGGCGGCTGCGGCCAGCACGCCTCGATTGAGCGGGCTTGAATCGGCGGTGCTGCCGCTGGATTTGTGCGTCGAGGCGGAAGTGTTGGGCGCGAACGTCGATTTTCGATCAAGCGCGCCAGGTGCGGAGTATCCGATCGTGAATCGGCCGGTGGCGGCCTCGAGCGCTGATCTGCGCCTGAACGTTCCCGCTGATTTGTCTCAGGCCGGTCGATTGCCCATCGTGCTGCAAGCGCTGCGTGAGTTGAAAGATCAGATCGGGCAGACGGTCGCCATCGGTGCGGTGGTGCCGGGGCCGTTTACGCTGCTGACGTGGATTATGCCGCCGGGATCGGTCTACACGGAGTTGATGCATCCGCCTGCAAATCTTGTGGCCGTGTTGGACGAGTTGACTGAGCTGTTGATCGAGGTGGCGGCGTTGCATCGCGCGGCTGGCGCGGACTTTATCACCGTGCACGAGATGGGCGGGTCACCGGGTGTGATCGGGCCGAAGCGTTTTGAAAAGTGGGTGCTTTCACCGTTGCAACGCCTGTTTGCGCGACTGGCTGCGCCGCACGTTTTGAGCGCCTGCGGTCGCACCACGGGGTCGATCGGGTTGTTGGCGCAGGCCGGCGCGAATGCGCTCAGCGTCGATCAATTGAATGACGTAGCGCAATCGCGTGTGACTTTAGGCGTCGAGCCGCTGCTCTTCGGCAACATCGATCCGGTGAAGGTGAGGGCCGGCGGCGATGAGGCCATGATCCGTTGGGCGGTGATCGACGCGATCGGGGCGGGGGTGGATGCCGTGTGGCCGGGCTGCGATCTATCACCGTTGACGCCGATCGAGCATGTGCATGCGCTGGTGAACGCGGCACGATAAGCAAAAGCCCGGCGAGGTTGATGGGGTTGTGCCCGCCCGGCGATGAAGTCGCCGGGCTACGCCGCAGCGCCCGATGAATCGGGCTGAACGCAAGCCGGATTGATCCGGCGCTATCAGTAGCCCGGAGATTCATCTCCGGGCGCGCCATTCCCTGCCATTCGCAATTGCATTGCCCGTCACTCTCGGGGCGTTCTCCGGGCGCACAATCCCTCGCCATTCGCAACTACATTGCCCATCAATCGCTAACGGAGCCGACAGCCTCGGCTCCGTTTTTTGTTGCCTGCACCTTCGTGTGGTCAGAGTTTCGTGTCAACCTTCCCCGTAATCGCCTCAGACGCGCCCAAAACACGCTGAAAACACGCCAGACGCCTATACTGCCAGTGAAGTTCAATGGAACTTACGGTCAAACCAGTCAACACTGTGTCTTGAGGAGACAACAGCATGCCAACTAAATCTGACCCAAAGCAGAATCTGATTCGTTTCAAAGTGGGCTACGACGGCAAACCCGACAAGCCCATCAGCGCCCGCCTGTATGCGTTCGATGCGCGCGGTCAATTGCTGACCAGCGCGCCAGTCCGCGATGGTGAAGCCCCGCTCAAGGTGACGCCCGATCAGTTGAAGCGCGCCCGCCTGTTTGTCGCGCCCGACCTGCCCAAAGGCCGAGGTGAGACGCCGACACTGCAAACGATGGCGCATCTCAATGCGTATGAACCGACGTGGCGCTTCGAGCGGGGCCGCGAACTGTATGAACTGCTGCCCGTGCCAGAGATTCTATGGCCGTGGTGGTACTGGTGCTCGTGTCGCGTGCGCGGCCGCGTGATTAAGGTCGAGACGCTGGGCGGCGTGACGTACGAGAAGCCGGTCTGCCACGCGCGCGTCCATATCTGCGAAGTCGATCGGCTGCCGTGGATCATCGCGCAATTGCCCGACGACATCATCTATCGACTGCGCGATGAGTTGATCTGGGCGATCGAGCATCCCATCCCGATCCCCAACCCGCCCGATCCGCCGTACAAATTCGATCCGGGCTTCATCGATCCGGTGCCGGTGCTGCAAAGAGCGGCCAATGTCTTTGGCAAGTTCGATGCATCGAAGACGATGATCAATCCGCAGCCGGAACCGCCGGGCAATCTCAAGATGCAGGCGATGTCGCGGGCCGCGAACCTGAGCGAAGTGATGTTGAACCCGCAACCGCTGCCCCCGAAAGCCATGACCTTGTCGTTTGAGTCACGCGCAGCGTTGACCGCCGGCTCGATCGGGTTGGTGCGCGACGCGCTGATCAAGAACGTCGAGCTGATCAAGATTTACTGGTGCTACTGGGATTGGCTGTGGCCGTGGTTCCGCTACAGCTGCGAAGAACTGGCCGTGATCGAAACCGACGAGCATGGCCGCTTCGACACCACGATCTACTATCCGTGCTTCGGCGACAAGCCCGACCTGTACTTCTGGGTGGAGTATTCGATCGGCGGCGCTTGGACCACGGTTTACCATCCGTCGCTGCGCTGCCACACCCATTGGAATTACGCCTGCGGCTCCGAGGTCACGATCCGCGTGACCGATCCGCGCGTGCACGGCTGCGGCGATTTGCCCGAACTGCTGGGCAAGAAAGTCGTGGTCAAGACCATCGGGCGGCAGGTGAGCATGGGCGAGATCTATCGCGACTCGATCGTGCCATCAGAGAAGGCGAAGGAAGGCCAGGTGAAGGAAGGCTGGATCGATGCGTCGCTGGGTTTGGGTGTGGTGAAGCCTTCGCCGTTTGGCGCAGTGCTGGAGCCGCGTGTGGACTTTGGCAGCGGCCTGAAGGGCGCCAACATCACGCACTATCGCTGGTCGTATCGCCCGCTGGGCAGCGCCGACGAGAATGATTGGCTGGTGATGGACGAACTCCAGGCGACCCGCACCGTGTCGCGCCACTATCGTGAAGCGAGCGGGCCTGGCGATCCGGTGGTGTACAAGTCCGTGCAGATCGGGCCGGATATCACGGCGCCCGGCGGCTACTACACCGTCATCGATCCGGTGCTGCCGGCCAGCGGTGAAGACTGGGAAGTGCTGGACGAAAGCTTCGATCTGGCGAGCGCCTACTTCAACACCAATCTCGTGTCGGATGACAAATACGAATTGAAGTTGGAACTCTTCCGCAAGGTGGGTGCGGCGATGGTGCGCGTAGACTTGACGGCGGAAGGCGTGGAGTTGTACGAGATCACGGATCCCGCACCGCTGGTCGAAGGCTCGTACACCACGTCGGCAGCCATTGCCGATCGGACGTTGATTGATCCCGTTACCCTGCACGTTGTCGGCTATCGATTAGTGGTGCACGTCGATAATCGCGTGTGCCACGGCAACATCGACGATGTCACGGTCAACACCGTGCCGGCCGGGCGCTGCGGTTTCCTGGAATACATCAACCTGACCGACACCGCGCGCATCTCGTTTCATGCCAGCCACCCCGACAACTTCGCGGCCCTCGACTTCCGCGTGGTGCGAGTGTCAACGGACATCAGTGAGGCGTCGGCCGAGGGTCTGGTCGAGGCGGCCAGCGTCAACGGCTTCAATCGCGTGGGCGATCTGTTCAGCAAAGACCTGACGATCAACACGCTGATGACGAGCGGGCTGGAAGACGGCGAGACGCCCTGCACGCGAGCGGCCTTTGCCGAGGCGCTGGATGTGTACGCGCTGGCGACCGATGGGTATTCGCGGCTGTCTTATCTGGACGGACCGCGCGGCGCACTGGGTGAGATTGACCTGAAGGCGTTTGCCATCACGGCGGCGTAAAGAGCATTAACCACGAAGTACACGAAGAAACACGAAGGGCACGAAGAGGAGACTCTTTGTGCCCTTCGTTGTTTGGGTTTGCCATCGATTAGAAATCGACGGCAAGGATTGGGAAGCCCGCGTCGCGGGCTTGGTGCGGCTAGGCGTCGGATTCACCCGATGCCGGTTCGATCATCTCAATCGAACTCCCCATCACGATCGGCCGGCCGTGCCGATCGACCTTCACGCGCCCGCGCACGAGGACGTTGCCCCGGCGGTTGATGATTGCCCGATGCTGCCGCAAGGCCGCGCCGCCCCACAACACTTGATACCGCCCGAATTGATCGGTCATGTCCACCAGCAACATCGGTTCATTCGTAACCGACTTCAAATGATGGTGCGCCAGGCGATTGCCCGCCAACACGATAGATCGATCAAGCAAGTCGGCGATCAAGCGGCTGGACACGACGTGCTCATGGGCTAACCGATCGCTCAACAATTCCAGCGGATGCACACTGACTGGATAGCCCAGCAGTTCTTCATCCCACGCGAGTTGATCGGCGAGTGTGATCGAGCGTGGCGCGGGCGGGGCTGAGGCGGCCAGCAAACTCAGCTGCGCGGTGTGGCGGCCATGCCATGGTTCACTTTCGATTTGAACGAGCATCGAGGCTTGATCGTCACTACTCGGCCTCACCCCCCGGCCCCCTCTCCCAAAATCAAAAGCGTGATTTCGGGAGAGGGGGAGATCGCTACTCCCCTCTCCAGAGAACTGCTCCTCGTTCTCAGGAGAGGGGCCGGGGGTGAGGCCAGCCAGCGCGTTCACTTTGATCAGATTGATCGTTTCCAGATGCAGCGGTTGCGCTCGCGCCAGAAAATCGTCGAGCGAAGTGAATGGGCGGTGGCGGCGGATCGAATCGATCGTGACATGCGTCAACTCGCGCACCTGGCCTAAGCCCATCCACAAGGTTTGTCGATCCGGATCGAGTGTGAAGGCGTCGTCGCTGTGATTGACATGCGGCGGCCTCACGCGCAAGCCTAAATTCCGGGCTTCGGCCACATACATGCGCGGCGAATAGTAGCCGCCCCACACGGCCAGTCGCGCGGCCATAAATTCGGCGGGATAGTGCGTCTTCAAATAGATCATGCGATAGGCCACGGCCGCGTAACCGGCGGCGTGCGCTTTGGGGAAACCGTAGCCCGCAAAGGCCGCCATCAAATCCCAGATTTGCTGCGCGATGTCTACTTCAATGTGACTGGTCGCATGTGCGCCATCGATGAACTTCAAGCGCGACCGATCCATCTCGTTCGCCGAGCGAAATTTGGACATGGCGCGGCGCAGAATATCTGCCTGGCCCATCGTGAAGCCGGCCACCTCGTGCGCGATGCGCAAAACCTGTTCCTGATACAGAATCACACCATAGGTCTCGCGCAAAATCGGTTCGAGCGCCGGATGCAGATACGTGGTGGGTTCTTGTTTCAGATGCCGTCGCACGAAAGCGTCTTTCAGTCCGCCTTTCAATGGCCCCGGTCGATACAGCGCCAGCGCGACAATGAGATCGCTCAGGGTGCGCACCGACAGTTCGCGCAGCGTGAAGCGCATGCCGGGACTCTCGATCTGGAAACCGCCGATCGTGTTCGCCGACGACAACGTGTCTTGCGTGGCGGCATCGTTGTTGGGAATTGCGTCGAGGCTGAAGTCAGGTTGCGTGCGCTGGATCAACTCTGCGCAGTCGGCGACGACGGTCAAGGCGCTGATGCCCAGCAGATCGATCTTGATCAAACCGGCGGCTTCGATGCCGTGCAGATCAAACTGCGTGATAGCTAAACCCTTGGTGGCGTGCTGCAACGGCACCCGATCGGTGATCGGTCCCGGCGCGATGACGATGCCGCCCGGATGCACCGAGAGATGATGCGGAAAGCCCGTCAGGCGTTGACTGAGCAAAATCAACTCGTGTTCGATGGGATCACGCGCTGAGTTCAGCAACTCAGCCTGCGCATCTTGCGCTTCCTGTCGGCGGGCGGGATGCCACCAGCGCGGCAGATGTTCGCTCAACGTCTTGATACGCGCTTCGCTGAGGCCATACACCTTCGCCACTTCGCGCAAGGCCGAGCGCGGTTGGAGTGTGGCATACGTGCAGACCATCGCCACGTGCTCTGCACCGAAGCGGCGATACACGTAATCGATCACTTCGTCGCGGCGGCGCGAGCACAGATCGAGATCGATGTCGGGCGGGTCGTGGCGTTCCAGCGAGAGAAAGCGCTCGAAATACAGATCGTGCGCGATGGGATCGACATCGTGGATGCCGAGGCAATAGGCTATGACTGACGACGAGGCCGAGCCGCGCGGTGAGATGGGCACGTGCCGCTCGCGCGCATAGCGCACGATGTCGGCCACTACCAGAAAATAGGGCGCGAAGCCCAGCGTGTCGATGACGTGGGTTTCTTTCAACAAGCGCGCTTCGATCGACGGCGTAATTTCGCCATAGCGCTGTTGCGCGCCGCTGAAGGCCAGCGCCCACAGTTCATCGCGCGGCGTGCGGCCGGCGGGCAAATCCATGTGCGGAAAGTGCAATTGCCCCAACGGCAAATCGAAGCAGCAGCGTTCGGCGATGCGGTGCGTGTTCTCGATGGCGGCGGGCAACGACTCGAAACGACGAAAGAGTTCTTCAGGGGCGATGAAGGATCGATCGGGTTGGGGCGGCACAGCGTGAAGTGGCCGTCCTAAGCGCATGGCCGTCAGCGTGTGATAAATCCACGCATCGGCGGACGACAGATAGCGCACATCGGGCGCGACCACGATCGGGATGTGGAGCCGATCGGCGAGCGCGATCAACTCAGTGGCGGTTTCATCCAGATCAGACAGTGCCAGATAGAAACGCTCGTCGTCGAATCGATCGCGCAACGCTTGCGTTGTAGTTTCAAGCCGATCAGGATCAGCGCAGCCCGGCCAGACTGCGATGAGACCGGTGTGATGAGCCGATAAATCATCGAGTGTGAGACCGCGCGCGATGGCTGCCTCGCGCTGCGGTGAGGCTTGCAGGCGCGTGATCAGTCGGCAGAGATTGGCGTAGCCTTGTTCGTTTTGAGCGAGCAGAATGATCGGGGCGTCACCCAGAAACGACAGCTCTGCGCCGATGATGGGTTGGATTTTCGCAGTACGGCACTCGCGCACGAAGTCGGTCACGGCGTACAGCGCATTGGTATCCGTCAGCGCGAGCGCGGGCAAGCCCAGCGTTTGCGCGTGCGCGATCAATTCGCCGATCGACGGCACGCCTTCGAGCAGACTCCAGTGTGAGTGAACGCGCAGCGGAATCGGCAGCATGGCGGCATTGTATCATAGGCTCGGTTCTGTCCGAAAAGTAGTAGCAAACATCCCGCACTTTTCCGCGGCGCAGTCGAAGGGCGTGCGCGTTAGAGATGTGCAGATTGGCTCCGGCGAATGGAATTCGCGCCAACAAATACACAAAGCCGACCTTCGTCGGCTGGGCTTCAGTCGGCGAAGGCCGACTTCGTGTGGTTGTAGGCGCGATTTCAATCGCCAGCACATTGTAGCTGGCGTATAATACACACGGAGGTAGATCGATGACGCCAATTGTGGCAGGGTTGTTTGTGTTTGCGATGCGCGTGCTGGACATGTCGCTGGATACGCTGCGCCTGTTGTTTGTGATGCGCGGGCGCAAGGTGTTGGCCGCCGGTCTGGGCGCGATTCAGGCGACGGTGTTTATTCTGGCGGTGAGCACGGTGCTGCAAGGCCCGTTGAATCCGCTGACGGTGATCGGTTATGCGGCGGGCTTTGGCGCTGGTGTGATCATCGGGATGATGGCAGAAGAGCGGCTGGCGATCGGCTATGTGATGTTCCGCATCTACTCGCCGAGTCTGGGCGTGCAAATTGCACAGGCGCTGCGTGACGCCGGTTTCGCCGTGACCGAATTCGCCGCGCACGGTCGTGACGGCCTGATGAGCGTGGTCAATTCGGCGGTGGCGCGGCGTGACGTGCGCACCGTGCATGACATCACGCTCAAGGTCGATCCGGCGGCGTTTATCACGGTGGATGACGTCCGCCCGCTGCAGCGCGGCTTTTTCAGGCACTAAACGAACCTCACGCAAAGAAGCAAAGAGGCAAAGAAAAGCCAGGTCTTCCGGGTTTGACGGAAGCGCGTCAAATCCGCCGCCAAAGCCGATGGATTTGGCAATCCATCGGGAGCAGCCAGCGATAATCTCGCTCGAGTCGGGAAAGCCGTAAAGACTTTGCTCCTGTGCTGCTTTGCGTGAGGATGTTTTGAAGCAAGCACAATTCTGTGACGGAGGGCATGATGCACTATCGTACATTTGGACGCACGGGTTGGTCGGTCAGTGATGTCGGTTACGGCATGTGGGGCATGGGCGGCTGGACTGAATCGGACGACGCGCAATCGATGCAGGCGCTGCATCGATCCGTGGAGTTGGGCTGCAACTTCTTCGATACGGCGTGGGGCTACGGCGCGGGCCACAGTGAGGGCTTGCTGGGCCAGTTGGTGCGCGCGTATCCCGATCGCAAATTGTATACGGCGACGAAGATTCCGCCGAAGAATTTCAAGTGGCCGTCACGACGCGGCTACCTGCTCGCCGATTGTTTCCCGGCTGATCACATCCGCCAGTATACCGAATTGAGTTTGAAGAACCTGGGCCTGAGCAGCGTGGATTTGATCCAGTTTCACATCTGGGAAGACGATTGGGCGCAGGACGAGCGTTGGCAAAAGGCCGTGACTGATCTCAAAGCCGAAGGGCTGATCAAAGCGATCGGCGTCAGCGTCAATCGCTGGGAACCCGATAACGTAGTCCGCACCCTGAAGACCGGTCTGATCGACGCAGTGCAGGTGATCTACAACATTTTCGATCAGAACCCTGAAGATAATCTATTCCCGGTCTGTCGCGAATTGAACGTGGCCGTCATCGCGCGGGTGCCGTTCGACGAAGGCACTTTAACGGGCACGCTCACGCTCGACAGCAAATGGCCGGAAGGGGATTGGCGCAACACGTATTTTGTGCCGGAAAACTTGAAATCCAGCCTGGCTCACGCCGACGCACTGAAGCCGCTGATCCCGGCGGGCATGACCATGCCGGAGATGGCGATGCGCTTCATCCTGTCCAATGCGGATGTGAGCACGGTGATTCCCGGCATGCGGAAGATCAAGAACGTCGACGCCAACAGCGCGTGCAGCGATGCCGGATCGCTGAGCGCCGATCTGTTAGCACAGTTGAAGCCGCATCGCTGGGATCGCACGCCGACGGACTGGTCGCAGTGAATTAGGAAGCATCCTGAGCGAAGCGGCGGGCGTCCTTCGACTTCACTCCGTTTCGCTCAGGATGCGCCCGCCGTGCAGTCGAAGGATGCGGACAGTATGGGCTTAACTGGGAGGAGTGTATGTCGATCTGGGTTGTGCAACCGACGCAGGATGGCTTTACGCAGCAAGCGCGCGGGACAATGATCGAGCATCTCGCTATCGAATTTGTGGCGGCGGGCGAGGATTTTGTGAGCGCGCGCATGCCGGTGGACACGCGCACAATTCAGCCGTATGGCCTGCTGCACGGCGGTGCATCGGTGGCGCTGGCCGAGACGCTGGGCAGCATGGCCGCGAGTTGTTGCGTCGATCCGGCTAAGAAAATGGTGGTGGGTCTGGAGATCAACGCCAATCATGTACGCGGTGTTCGATCGGGTTTCGTCACGGGCACCGCGCGGCCCATTCATCTGGGCGGTTCGACGCAGGTGTGGGACATCCGCATCGTCGATGAACGCGGCAAGTTAGTGTGCATCGCACGCCTGACGATGGCGGTGCTCGATCGACTACCATGACACCTCGACGCCGGGGCGGCCGTTACTGGTTCAAGCTATTGTCGGTCGGCGTGATCGGCGGCCTGGTGCTGGCCTACCTCGGCTTTCTGATCCTTAGTGTGGAAGTGCTGATGCAGCCTGCACCTTTCGCGATCGATCGTACGCCGCTCGACGACGGCTTCACTTACGAAGACCTCACGTTGAAGACCGCCGACGGTTATGATCTGAAGGGCTGGTATCTGCCAGCGCAAAACGGCGCGGCGATCATCCTGTTGCATGGCTACGGCGGCAATCGCCTGGAGATGTTGGGCCGGGCCGAGATGTTGGCACGGCACGGTTTTGGCGTGTTGCTGTACGATGAACGTGGTTCGGGCGAGAGCGGCGGAATGCGCACCTATGGCTGGCTGGATGCGCAAGATGTGGCCCTGGCGCTGAGCTATCTGCAAAACAAGGCCGAAATCGATCCACGGCGCATCGGCATTCTTGGCTTCTCCATTGGCGGACAGATTGCGCTGCGGGCCGCCAGCCAGTTCGATCAGATCAGCGCGATCGTCGCGGAAGAGCCGGGCTTTGCCCGCATCAGCGATGTGCCCGATGTGCCGACGCTGCTAGACAAGTTTTATGTGATTGGATACTGGTTGGGCGAACACTGGTTGTCGCTGCGCACCGGTGTGCCCATCCCCGAAGGCGTGATTGAAGGCTTGCTGCGCATCGCGCCGCGCCCGATCTTGTTCATCGCTGCCGGGCAGGAATACGGGCGGCTGCTGGTGCGGCGCTTTTTCGACCGGGCGAGCGAGCCGAAAGAGCGGTGGGAAGTGCCGGAAACGACGCACGGCGGCAGCCCGATTGCGCGGCCTGACGAATACGAGCACGTGATCGTGGGGTTTTTCGATCGGGTGTTGAAGTAGCCGTCGCGGTGCTCTCCGACTGCGTCCTCGCGGTCGGTTGCTCGCGGCAGGCCGCCCGCGCGGACGCGGGCTGGGAGCAACTTCATAATGACCTCGTCGCGCTTCGGTTAGAATCTTCAAATTGACTTACGCTGCGCTTCGGTGCTATAGTGATCGAAGCGTGATCCAACCGACGTAGCAGCCCGTATGAGGTCAGCATGACCGATCCCTCGCTGCTCCAGCCAGAGCAGCCCGCCGGCACTGCGCCCAATCTGCCTTCTCTCGCCACAACGCTCAGCGGCGGCGTGGACTTTTCCGCTGAGCGAATCACCGTTGGCGGCGATGTTGTCGGCCGCGACAAGATCGTGCAGGGCTACACGGCCGGCGAGGTTCGCGCCCTGCTTGAGCAAATCGCTGTCACCCTTCAGCCTAAACCATTCACCGGACAATGCCCCTATGTCGGCCTGCGCCCGTTTGACGAAGGCGACGCCGACTTGTTTTTTGGCCGCGAAACCAGCATTGCCAATCTGACAACCCGCCTGAACACGACTCGCGCTTTGTTTATCACCGGGCCATCGGGCAGCGGCAAATCGTCGCTGGCCCGCGCAGGTCTGATCGCCGGCTTGAAGCGGGGCGCGTTGCCCGGCAGCGATCGCTGGTTGTACGAGACGCTTAAGCCGGGCCGTGAGCCGATGACGGAGTTGGCGCGGGTGGCGTCGAGTCTGGCGGGTACGCTCAGGGCAGGCGAGGACATCCGCACCAAAGGCGGGGCTGATGCGTCGCAGTTGGCGCAATGGATCGAAGTCGTTTTGAAGGACGATCGGGCGCGGCGGGCCGTGATCTTGATCGATCAATTTGAAGAGACGTTCACGCAAGTGGCCGACGAGTCAGAACGCGCGGTGTTCCTGAATCTCCTGACGCACGCCGCGACCGTTGACGGCGGTCGGATCACGCTCGTGCTGGCCATGCGATCGGACTTTGTGTCGAATTGCGCGGCCTATCCGCACCTCAACGCGCTGCTCAATCAACAGTTCTGGCAACTGGGCGCCATGGCCCCCGATGAGTTGGTGAATGCCATTGCGCAGCCTGCCTTGCGCGTCGGCTTGAAAATCGAGCCGGCATTGATCGCGCAGATCATCGCGGACATGAAGAGCGAACCGCGGTCGCTGCCGCTGGTGCAGTTTGCGCTGCACGATCTGTTTGAGGCGCGGTCGGCGGCCGGCGGCGTCATGGCGCTGACGCAACAAGATTACCTGGCACACGGCGGAATTCACAAGGCGTTGGAACGCCATGCCGATAGTTCGTTTGCGCGACTCAACGAGGTAGAGCAATCGATCGCGCGTGAGATTTTTGGCGGTCTGGTTCAAATCGGGCGCGGCGCTGACGACACGCGGCGCACCGCGCTGGTCGATGAATTGGTACCGACCGGCATCGATCCTGCTCAAGTCGTGGCCGTGGTCGGCAAACTGGCGGACGCGCGCCTGATCATCACCGACGAACACGCCGGGCGCGACAGTGTGACGCTGGCACACGAAAAACTGATCGATGCGTGGCCGTGGCTGCACCAGTTGGTTGACCAGCGGCGTGAAGCGTTGAATGTGCAGAATCGGATCGCGCAGGACGCTCAGGATTGGCTGCGCCTTGAACACGACACCGGCCTGCTGTATCGCGGCGCAAAATTGGAGCAAGCGCTGAACTGGCAGGCCCGGTATCCTGATCTGGTGCATGGTCCGTCGCGGGCTTTCCTGACCGCCAGTGTCGACGAGCAGGCCCGCGAACGTCAGCGCGAGCGTAATCGGCAGCAGGCCCGGCGTTTGACCGTAGGGCTGAGTGCGCTGGCGGTCCTGCTCATTTTTGGGTTGATCCAACCGCCGCTCGATCGTGAAGTGCGCCGCCAGCGGGCGCTGGCGATGGACACACTGAAGAGTGTCGAGCCGTTAGCGCTGCAAGTCGATGCCGGGCCGGTAACCAATCGGCAGTATCGGTGGTGCGTACAGGCCGCGCATTGCATTGCACCGGCTCCGCAGTTCAGCACGTATGCCGCGGCCGGCGATGATAACGACCATCGACCCGTGACCGGTCTGGATGCCCTTCAAGCCGCCCGGTATTGCGAGTGGCTGGGGCGTCGGCTGCCGACGATTAAGGACTGGCAGGCATTGTTGCCGTGGATAACCGCGCACGCTACGGCCGGAATTCAGTTACCCGCTGAGGACACGTTCGAGTGGACGGCGTCGAGTTTTCCGAAGCAGGAGACCTGGGATGGGAGTCTGGAACGCCTGCCTGCTCAGCTCATCCTGGTCGATGCCACTCCGTCACGAATACAGTCACCCGACATCAACGCTTCACCCAGTTTTCGAGATGTTCATACCAGTTTCCGGTGTATGCAAAGCGCCAAGTAAATGGGACGGCGCAATCAGCGGCGGCGTCCTGATGCAATGATGGGCTGAAGTAACTTTGCCTGACAAGGAGCAAACTCATGGCACACTCTCCCAAGCAAAACTTCAAGCACGAACAGAACCTGACGGTCTACAGCAAGCGACACAAAGATGCGGCAGGCAATCGCTGGTCGTTGCGGCTGTACGGGGCGCCGCGTCCGGTGAATGCGCTGCTGACAAACGGCCAGATCAACTATCAGGCCGTGCCACTGTCCCAGGAAGAGGCGCAGGCGGAATACGATCGCAACTATGCCGAGTATCAGAAGTTCATCGACGCCCGGCAGAAACAAGTTGCCAAGGTTCTGAATCCAGACTTGCCCGCGCGCAAACTCAAGGCCAGCCTGACCAAACTCAAAGAGACCGGTCCGTATCGGATTGAATTCCACATCGATCCGGAACTATCCGATCCGGACACCTACAGCCTGGGCACCGATCAGAACTGCGCCGGGAAGATCGAGTACACGGCGAATCTCGGCACAGTCAAGATCACGATTGAGGGGCCTGGCCCCACGATTGAATCGTCGGGCGTGGGTGAGACACTGTGGGTGCAGAGCAAATTCCCGGCCGTGTGGCGCGTCACGGTGTCCAGGGCCAGCGGGCAGCCCACTTACACCCTCACCGGCAGTATCGTCGTCTTGCAATGACCGCCATCGTCGGGTAAGCGGCCGACACTGAGCACGCACTCGATCTTGTGACAGGCCGCAGCGCATAAGGCTGCGGCCTGTTGGCGTGCTATAATGCACCGCAAGCCAAGCCGTCCTCATCGTGTTTTGAGAGGAAACGATGACGGATCCTCTGCAACCCGAATCGGGTACAACCCGTCCAATTCAATCGACCACGACCGTCAGCGGCGGCGTGAACGTGGCAGGCGATCAGATTGCGATCGGCGGCGATGTTGTCGGTCGCGATAAGATTGTCTCGTATCAAGGTTACACGGCCGCTGAAGTTCGCCTGCTGCTCGATCAGATTTCGACCACGTTTCAGCCCCGGCCTTTCGACGGGCGCTGCCCCTACCTCGGTTTAGCCAATTACGACGAAGACACCGCTGATCTGTTCTTTGGCCGCGAACGCATCGTGACCGAGTTGATCGATCGTGTGCGCGAGGCGCGCTGGGTGTTCGTCACCGGGCCGTCGGGCAGCGGCAAATCATCGTTGGTACGCGCGGGCCTGATCTACAACTTGAAGCACAACGCGTTGCCCGATAGCGAACGCTGGTTGTATGAGTCGCTTAAGCCGGGGCGCGATCCATTGAACGAATTGGCGCGGGTGGCGTCGAGTCTGGCAGGTTCGCTTAACGCAGGCGAAGACATCCGCACCAAAGGCCAGACTGATCCCACGATCCTGCATCAATGGGCCGAGATCGCGCTGAGGGATAAACGCGATCGCCGCGCCGTCATCCTCGTCGATCAGTTCGAGGAGACGTTTACACAAGTCGCCAGAGAAGCCGAGCGCGTCGCGTTTTTGAATCTGTTGACGCACGCGGCGACTGTCGGGGGCGGCCGCGTCACGCTGGTGTTTGCGATGCGATCGGACTTCGTGTCCAACTGCGCGGCGTATCCACAGCTCAACGATTTGCTCAATCAACAGTTCATGCAAATTGGGGTGATGACGCCCGCCGAGTTGGTGAGTGCCATCGCCCAGCCTGCCTTGCGCGTCGGCTTGAAAGTGGAGCCGGAGTTGGTGACGCGGATCATCACGGACATGAAGGGCGAACCCGGTGCGCTGCCGCTGGTGCAGTTTGCGCTGCGCGACCTGTTCGAGGCGCAGCAAGCGCAGGGCGGCGTGAATGCGTTGACGCTGCACGATTATCTGGCGCGCGGGGGAATCCATAAGGCGCTGGAGCGGCACGCCGATAGTTCCTTTGCGCAGTTGAGCGAACCTGAGCAATCGATCGCGCATGCGGTGTTTAGCGGCTTGATTCAAGTGGGGCGCGGTGCGGAGGACACGCGGCGCACCGCGCTGTTTGACGAGTTGGTGCCGGCCGATGTTGCGCCATCACAAGTGGAAGTGGTGGTGGGCAAGTTGGCGGACGCGCGTCTGATCATCACCGACGAGCGTGACGGGCACGACATCGTGACGATCGCGCACGAGAAACTGATCGATGCGTGGCCGTGGCTGCGCAAGTTGGTCAATGAAAATCGTGACTCGATCGCGCTGCAAAACCAGATCGCGGAGGATGCGGGCGAGTGGGCGAAGCATCAACGCGATGCCAGTTACCTGTACATCGGCGCGCGTCTGGCGAATGCGCGTGAGCAACTGGCCGCAAAGAAGATCAAACTGAACGGCCTGGCGCAAGCCTTCGTGACGGCGGGCGTGGAGGCTGAGGAGACCAATCGGGCGCGAGAGGCCGCGCGGATTCAGAAGGAACTGGACGATGCGCGCAAACTGGCCGAATCGGAAAAGCAGCGGGCCGAAGAACAAAGCCGATCGGCGACGCGATTGCGTCGAAGCGCCGCATATTTGATCGGGGCGTTGGGTGTGGCGGTATTGTTGGGTATCATCGCGGGCGTGTTTGGTATTCAATCGAATCAAAACGCCGAGGCCGCTAATCGCAGTGCCGCGACGGCTGAGGCGGCGAGTCAATTGGCTATTAGCAGTGCCAGCACGGCGCAGGCCGAGTCGCAGATTCGAGCCACGGCTGAAATCAGCGCGAACCTGCAGCGGGATGAAGCGCGGCGGCAATCGCAGATTGCCCTATCGCGCCAGCTGGCCGCGCAAAGCCTTGCACTGGCGGATCAACGGTTGGATGTGTCGTTGCTGCTGGGGATTGAAGCCTGGCGCGCCGGGCAAACCGCCGAAGCCCGCAATAGCCTGTTCTCTGCCCTGCAGCACAGCCCGGGCCTAATCACCATCGTTGCGACGGGCGATCCAATCAGACAGATGGCGGTCAGCGCCGACGATCAACTGCTGGTCGTGATCGCGTGCGGTGTGGACTCGAGAGGCCCTGACTATTGCCTGCACGGTGAAGTCCGCGTGTGGGACATCGCCGAACTTCAGCGGCCGAAATTATCGGCAAAACTGCCGGTGCCACCCGACGAACTGAACGCCATTGCTTTTAGCCCGGCCGCCAACACATCTCGCTTGTTGGCGGTGGCCGGCAGCTACCGATCAAACTTAGGTTCAAACGCGCTTAGCCTGTGGGATTTGACGCAGGCCGCTTCGCCCGTTCAGTTGAGTGTGTTCACGGCAAGCGTGCCGACGGCGGCTGTCGACATCTGGGGTGTTGCGTTTAGCGCCGATGGAACACGGCTCGCCGCAATCGAGCGCTATCCGTCATATGCATTCATCCACCTGTGGGATGTTACCCGGCCAAAGTCGCCGCTGTTGTTGGATTCGTTCGAGAGCAGTCCCAACGTCAATCGGCTGGCGTTTACGCCGGACGGCAAACGGCTGCTGGGCGCGAATGACAACGGTAACGTGCTGCTGTGGGATGTAGTCGATGGGCGCTCGCTGACGCTCGGCGGCATTGCAAATCCAGCGAGCGCCAATCCTGGTGTCGGTTGGATCTGGGATATTGCCGTGGCAGCGGACGGGCAGTTTGTGGTCGCCGGGGCGGCAGACGGAACAGTCGGATTGTGGAATATCTCCGGCACGATTACCGTCCCACAGCTGATCGATCGTCTAGAATTACCCGGTCAGGTGCGAAGCGTGGCAATCGATCCGGCAGGCCGGCAAGTATTGGCCAGTGCGTGTACACAGCACGATGCGTTGTCCATTTGCCGCCAGGGCGAGATCCGCCGCTATGATGTCCGGCGTGGTCTGGTTGCACCCGATCAAGTGCTGCCGGCCCTGATCGGTCATGCCGCAGACATCCACAGTCTGGCCTTTGTCGGACGCGATCGGCTGATTTCGGCGGACAATGCCGGCAGGGTCATGGCGTGGAACGTGCTCACGCCCGAGGTGCCGATCAAGCTGGGTCTACTGCCCGAGCCGGTGTTGCCGGCATGGACCACCGTGCGGGCCGATGGCGCGGTGATGGCCTTGAGGGGTGAAGCGGGAGCGATCATATTGTGGGACGTTTCGCAGCCGCCGGCGCGCACACCGATCGGCCAACCGTTCAGCGACCATGTCTATGCGCTGGCATTTAAGCCTGTTGGTAATGTGTTAGCCGTCGCGCGCGGCGTGTACGGGGGAGGCGAAGTCGTCGTGGAACTATGGGACACCACGGACGCCTCACAGCCGATTCGCCTGAGCGCCATTGACACTAATGCCTCGGCGGTGGCCTTTAGCCCTGACGGGCAACTCATGGCAACCGGCAGCACCACCGGCACGCTCACGGTGTGGAACGTCTCGACCCCGGCCGCGCCCGTTCAGATTGATGCTACGCAACAGGCCCATCAGAACGCGGTGCTAAGTCTGGCTTTTGCTCCGGGCTACCAGGTGTTTGCGTCAGCGGGCGAAGATCAGCAGCTTCGTTTCTGGCAAGTCATTGATCTGAAGTCGATTACGTCGCTGGGTACGCCGACGACGGGTTTCCGTCGGATACCCGCCAGCCTGACCTTCAGTCCTGACGGAGCGTTATTAGCGGCGGGGGATGACGTTTCACAGATTACATTGTGGGATGTGACCAATCTCCGCGCGCCGCTCCAGCTGGGCGAACCCGTCAACGTGGGGCTGTCGGCGACCGGCATTTACGCAGGCCGCGATGCCCGACAGAATCGCGAAGTGAATAAACTGGCGTTCACGCGCGACAGTCACACGCTGATCGCGACCTGGCCGGTTGCCACAAGCGATGGCCGGACGGTTGATGATCCCCCTAAACAGTTCGACGTTGATCCCGTTTCGTGGATCGTGCGGGCGTGCCAGTTGGCGGGCCGCAACCTGAGCCGCGCCGAGTGGGCGCAGTATCTGGGCGACCTGCCGTATCGAGCGACGTGTGATCAGTGGCCGTAGCCTGACGTGATTTTGCTCAGTAGCCAGCTGCCCTGATCGTGTTATAATCACTCCATCAAAAGATTCATGGCGCGTGGCGCGCCAACATCCGTTGCTCCGCGCCATCCCACCAGATAATGGGGATTGCCCCATGATGAGCATAAGAATGTCATTGCGACAAAGCCGCGTGCTTTGAGCAATGACATTTTCGTTCTGTAGCCGGAAGACCTGTCAGGTGGCGCATCAGATTCCAAAAGGTGCTGCGCTGCTTGCGCCACCTGACAGGTCTCAAATTCAAGGAGCGCCATGCAGACTCAAGACTATATCGATCTCGAAGAACAGTACAACGCGCACAACTATCATCCGCTGGCTGTGGTGATTGAGAAGGCCGAAGGCGTGTGGGTCACGGACGTCGACGGCAAGCAGTATCTGGATTTCTTATCGGCGTATTCGGCGGTGAATCAAGGTCATAATCATCCGCGCATCGTCCAGGCCATGATCGATCAGCTGGGCAAGGTGGCGCTGACCTCGCGCGCGTTCCGCAACAATCAACTGCCGCTGCTGGCGAAGGAACTGTGCGAACTGACCGGCTACGAGATGATGCTGCCCATGAACTCCGGCGCGGAAGCAGTGGAGACGGCGTTGAAAGCGGCGCGCAAGTGGGGCTACACCGTCAAGGGCGTGCCCAACACCGATAACGGCCAGGCGGAGATCATCGCGTGCGCGGATAACTTCCACGGCCGCACCATCTCGATCGTGGCGATGAGCACGGAACCCCAATACCGATCGGGCTTCGGCCCCTTCACGCCCGGGTTTAAGACCGTGCCTTATGGCGATGCGAAAGCGCTCGCGGAAGCGATCACGCTGAATACTGTAGCCTTCATCGTCGAGCCGATTCAGGGCGAAGCCGGGGTCAAACTCCCGCCCGATGGGTACCTGCGCGAAGCCTACGAGATTTGCAGAAAGAACAACGTGCTCTTTATGGCCGACGAGATCCAATCGGGGCTGGGGCGGGCCGGTAAGCTGTTCGCGCATGAGTGGGAGGGCTTCAAGGCGGACGTTGTCATCATCGGCAAAGCGCTGTCCGGCGGGTTGTATCCGGTGAGCGCGGTGTTATCGAGCAAGGAAGTGTTGGGCGTCTTCAAGCCCGGCGATCATGGCAGCACGTTTGGCGGCAATCCGTTGGCGTGCGCGGTGGCGCGCGAGGCGCTGCACGTGCTGCAAGACGAAAACCTGATCGAGCGCTCGCGCGAACTGGGCGAGTATTTCAAGGGCCGCTTGCAGCGCATCGAGAGCATGTATATCAAAGAAGTACGTGGGCGCGGGTTGTTTGTCGGCGTGGAGCTGCATCCCGAAGCGCGCGGCGCGCGACGGTTCTGTGTGGCGCTGAAGGAGCGCGGCCTGTTGTGCAAGGAAACGCACGAAAACACCATCCGCTTTGCGCCGCCGCTGATCGTGACGAAAGCGGAACTGGATTGGGCGCTGGGGCACATCGAAGACGTGCTGATGAATTCGTAATTCATAGTTCTCAATGCATAATTGCTGACACCCATCCCCTGACATTATGCATTATGAATTGTGCATTATGAATTGATGCTTTATACTTGCACGGCGGCGGGGGCAAACCCTTCTGGAGGCAGAGTATGGCAACTCGCATGGCGCGCTATGATGTGCGCAACGACGGCGTCGGCCCGTACGCGATCTTCTATTGCGATCGGTGCTCGCGTGAGTATCGCAGTCAACCTGATGTGAAGACCACGATCGCTAAAGACGTAGGGCGCAATGTGTTGGGCGGCTTCCTGCGCAACATCCCGCTGGTGGGCGGCGCCGTCGCCAACAGCGTCGATAATGATAATCCCCGCTATCAGTACTCGATGACCGAAGCGCAGGTGCAGTCCGCGTGGGGGCAGGTGGAAGAGGTCTTTCACGAATG